>JBDSRC010000275.1:0-2969 GCA_039929505.1 Gemmatimonadaceae bacterium | reverse complement strand
TTTTCCTCACCACGAACATCACGCGCAACCGCCAGATTGCCGTTCGAATCGCCCGCAAAAACACGACTGCCGGACGCGAAGACCACGTCCGGCTTTCCGGTCAGAGGCTCGACGACGACCTCTCCGCGTATTCCCTGGGCTTTGCGAATCAGCCCGACGATCGCGTACTCGGGCTCGGCCATTTCAGTGCGGAGAGCTAGGCGCCGGCGGGCGCGTCTTCGGGCGTCTCTCTGACGGGGACGGCGGTCGCCTTGTGCTCGATGCCGAGGCGGGCTTCGTGGCGGCGCTTGAGCACGCCAGCGCGGCGAAGGAGTGAGCGAACCGTATCGGTCGGCTGGGCGCCGACGCCGAGCCAGTAGTTGGCGCGGGCCTCGTCGATGTTGAGGCCGCCCTCGGTCTGCCGGGGAGCATACTGTCCGATGATCTCGATGAATTTGCCATCACGCGGGCTCTGCGAATCCGCGACGACGACACGGTACACCGGTGCCTTTTTCCGCCCGACACGGCGGAGACGAATCTTTACCATTGCTGCTCCCTTTGTTACGGTCTGATGAGGCGCTCCAGCGCTCTCGTGCGGGCTCCTCGCGACACCGGAATATCCGGTACGCACCCGACTTAAGTACAGCCTTTGAATATAGCCGTGCGCGACCCGGTTGGAAGCAGCCGGCCGATGTTCATCGTATCCGCGCTCGCGCAAAACGCGAGCGTGGCGGCTCCCGCCGGTGGATCGACGGATCCATATCGGGGAGGTGAGAGTATCCGCGCAGGCGGCGTCGCGCGTAGCAAGAGACTCGCCCGACTAGGAGCCCTGGATCAACGACGGCGAGGCTCGCAGCGTGTAAGCGCGTTAGCCGCCGAAGCGGATACTCTCACCGCCCCCATACAGAGATGCCAATCGGTGGGGCAGTCCCGCACGCGTTCAGCGCCCACCGAACATGCCCGGCATCGATGGCATTCCAGGGCGACCGCCTGCGGACATCTTCTTCATCATCTTCTGCATCTCGCGGAACTGGTCGAGCAGCCGGTTGACGTCGCTGATCGGCCGCCCGCACCCCTTGGCGATCCGCGAGCGGCGTGAGCCGTTGATGATCCCTGGATTCTTGCGCTCTTCGGGCGTCATTGATAGCACGATCGCCTCGACGTGCTTCATGCGCTTGGGGTCGGCCTTCATCTGCTTGAGCGCCTTGGTGTTCACGCCCGGCAGCATCTTCAGCAGTCCCTCGAGCGGACCCATTTTCTGGATCTGCCGCATGCTGTTCAGGAAATCGTTGAGGTCCATTCCCTCCTTGCGGACCTTTTTCTCGAGCCGGCGCGCCTCAGCCTCGTCGAACGTGGCCTGCGCCTTCTCGACCAGGCTGACGACATCTCCCATCTGGAGGATGCGGCCGGCCATGCGCTCGGGGTGAAACTCCTCCAGCGCATCGCTCTTCTCGCCGACGCCGATGTACTTGATCGGCTTCTTCGTGACTCCGTAGATGGAAAGCGCGGCGCCACCGCGCGCGTCGCCGTCCATTTTGGTGAGGATCACTCCGGTGATGTCGAGGGCGCTGTCGAAGCCCTGCGCGATTCGAACGGCTTCCTGCCCCGTCATCCCATCGGCGACGAGCATGATCTCACTCGGACGGAGTGCTTCCTTGAGACGCGATAGCTCCTGCATCATCGCCTCGTCGATCTGGAGGCGACCGGCGGTGTCGATGATCACCACCCGGTCGCGCTCCCTCAGCGCTTCGGCGACTCCCGCACGCGCGATCTTGACGACGTCCGTCGTGCTCCGGTCGGCGTAGACCGGAACTCCGAGCTCCCGTCCCAGGGTCTCGAGCTGGTCGATTGCCGCGGGCCGGTAGACGTCGCAGGCGACCAGCCGCGTCGACCTTCCCTCTCCCTTCAGCCTGAGCGCCAGCTTCGCCGCAGTCGTCGTCTTTCCCGAGCCCTGGAGACCCACCATCATCACCACCGACGGGGGCACCGTACTGAGACGGAGCCCCTCCCGCCGCTCGCCGAGCATGGCGGCGAGCTCCTCGTGGACGACCTTGACCAGCTGTTGTCCGGGCGAGACGGTGCTCAGGGTAGAGATGCCCTTCGCTTTCTTCTCGACTCGCTCGAGAAACTCGCGGGTGAGCTGGAAGTTGACGTCGGCTTCCAGCAGCACGCGCCGGACTTCGCGCAGGCCTTCCTTGATGTCGCTTTCGCTCAGAACGCCGCGGCCGCGAAGGCGTGCGAACGTCGCTTCGAGCTTTTCGCTCAGGTCCTCGAACATAGCCTTGAAACATAGACGCGGTTAACTTCTGAAACAACAGAACGGTCACGCCGCCCGAGAGGAATTGGATGCCGCCAGCCCAGCGGAAAGACGACATACTGCACGCCGAGCTACCGGCGACGCTGCCACTCATGGCGCTCCGGTCGACGATCGTCTATCCCCTTGGCACCATCGCGGTGCAAATGGGCGCGCCCGAGAACCTCTCGCTGCTCCGGGCGAATGAGCAGTCGGGTCTCATCGTGGGACTGGTGGTTGCCACCGGAGACCACGACGACGTGCTCGATCCGGAGCGCTTCGTCGGCCGCGTCGGCGTAGCGGCGCGGGTGCACGAGCGGATCAACCTGCCCGGCGAGACCGTCCAGATCACCCTCCAGGGACTGCGCCGCATCATCGTCGAGGGTGTTTCTCAGACGGAGCCCTACCCGATCGTCCGGATCAGGCCCGCCAAGGAGATTCCCCCCGATGCGAACGAGGTGGACGATCTCATCTCCCGCATCGTCATCGGAGCCGAGACGCTTGCCGAGCTGATCGATCGGATTCCGGACGAAGTGCCGGCGATCCTGAAGATGAATATTTCCGATCCAGGGCGCTTTGCTGACCTGGCTGCCACCAATCTGAACTTCAAGGTCTCCGATAAGGACGAGATTCTTCAGCGCCTCAACATCGGACAGCGGCTCAAGTTCCTGCTGGGGCGCGTCGAGCGGGAAGTCGG
>JBDSRC010000274.1:0-2719 GCA_039929505.1 Gemmatimonadaceae bacterium | reverse complement strand
TTTTCGTCTGCTATCTTTATGTGAATTCATTCACATGGAGATTCCGCGGTGAAGATTGCCGTGTGCATTAAGCGTGTTCCCGACATGGATGTCCGCTTCAAGGTCGCTGCCGACGGCACGTCGCTCGACGAGGCAGGGCTCAAGTTCGACCTCAACGACTTCGACGCGTGGGCGGTCGAGGCCGCGCTGCAGCTGAGGGACAAGAACGCGGGAAGTGAAGTCACCGCAATCTCGCTCGGCCCGGACAGCGTCCAGGAAACGATTCGAAAGGCGCTGAGCATGGGCGTCGACCGCGGGATCCAGCTCAAGGCGGATAAAGTACCCTTCGATGGCTTCACGATCGCCGGGGCGCTCGCCGAGGAGCTCAAGGCGGGAGGCTATGATCTCATTCTCTTCGGAAAAATCTCTCCGGACTCCTCCAATGGGGTCGTCGGCCCGATGACGGCGGAGCTCCTTGGGCTTCCGTGCGTGACTGCGATCTCCTCGTTGGCGATCGACGGAAGGAAGGGAACCGCGAAACGGGAGCTGGAAGGCGCTCAGGAAATCGTGGAGTTCCCGCTCCCCGCGGTGCTGACGGTGGATGAAGGCCTCAACACCGCGCGATACCCTTCGCTGAAGGGAATCATGGCGGCAAAGAAAAAACCGCTCGAGGTGAAGCCGGCCGCGCTTCCCGCTCAGCAGATCAGTGTGCGAAAGCTGGAGCTTCCACCCGAGCGGAAAGCCGGACGCATAATCGGTGAGGGAGCGGCGGCAGTACCGGAGCTGATCAAGCTGCTCCAAACCGAAGCGAAGGTCCTCTGATGGCGAACGTCTTTGCATTCGTCGAATCGCGCGGCAGCGAGCTGCGCAAAGTGGGACTCGAGGCGACGACGGCCGCGAGGATGCTGGCCGACGCATCTGGGGGCGGTGAGGTGCACGCGATGGTGATCGGCCCGCCTGGAATCTCCGCCAAGGCGGCGCAGATTGGGCAGCACGGGGCCGACGTAGTGTTCGTCGTCGAGCACGCGGATCTCGGGAACTACAACCCTGAAGTCGCAACCGCGACCGCCGCGGAACGGATCAAGTCGGGGAGCTATCGGGCGGTCGTTTTCAGCACTTCCGCCCAGGGCCGCGATATCGCTCCGCGCGTAGCGGCCCGGCTCGGCGTGAGTATCGTGACCGACGTGCTTTCGTTCGAGGTCGATGGAGCGGCGATCGTCGTCAAGCATCCGATGAACATCGGAAAGGTCATCGCCACGCTCGCCATGTCAGGAGCGCCCGCTGTCGTCGCGATGAGACCCAACGTCATCGCGCCCGCGCAGAACGCGAAGGCGGGACGCGTCGAGAGCATTCAGCCGGCAATCGATCCGAAATCAACGCGTGTAGTGGTGAAGGAGACAAAGCAGGGCGGGGGCGGGAAGCTCGATCTGGCCGAGGCGCCGGTCGTTATCGCGGGTGGTCGGGGGCTCAAGGCGGCCGAGAACTTCAAGCTCGTCGAGGATCTCGCGTCGGCTTTCGGGAACGCCGCTGTCGGCGCCACGCGAGCGGTCACCGACGATGGATGGAGGCCGCACAGCGACCAGATCGGCCAGACCGGGCGCCTGGTTAGCCCCAATCTCTATATCGCCGTTGGAATTTCGGGCGCAGTGCAGCACCTGGCCGGCATGCGCACCTCCAGGACGATCGTGGCGGTGAACAAGGACAAGGACGCGCCGATCTTCAAGATCGCCGACTACGGAATCGTCGGGGACGTGTTCGAGATCGTTCCCGCGCTCACGGAAGCGGTGCGCGAGGCAAAGAAACACCACTAGTGTCCGAAGATTTCTTCTGCAGCTACCACACTGATGTCTGATCAGTCTCGCCTGGTACTGCCAAGTCGTCATCAGGCTGCGCTTCCGCTGGACCGTCTGATCATCTCCGACAGCCCGGACGCGGAAGCGGTGCCAATGGATGTCCTGTTCGTCGGCGGGGGTCCCGCGGGACTCGCGGGCGCGATCGAGCTCGCCAATCTGGTGCGACGCGACAACGAGGCCGGCGGCTCACTCGGCGATGTGCAGATCGGCGTTCTGGAGAAGGCGGCCGCACTCGGTGAGCACTCGCTCTCCGGCGCGATCGTAAATCCGGTCGCGTTGCGGGAGCTCTTCCCCGATCTCAAGGACAGTGAGTTTCCGTTCCGCGCACCGGTGGCGGGAGAGCGAGTTTATCTGCTGACGGGAAGGTATTCGCTTCGGATCCCGACGCCGCCGACGATGCAGAACCACGGTTACTACGTCGCGTCGCTTTGCGAGGTGGTGCGCTGGCTGGGTGAAAAAGCCGAAGCCGCGGGCGTGAACGTATTCACCGGATTCCCCGCGGCATCGCTGATGACCGACGGCGCCAGAGTTCGCGGCGTCCGAACTACACCGACGGGGCTCGCGCGCTCAGGCGAGCCGGGAAGCGGCTACGCTCCTCCGACTGACATCACCGCCCAGATTACCGTGCTCGCCGAGGGGACGCGAGGAGCTTTGTCGCAAGCGTACCTCGAGTCGCAGAAAATCTCATCGGCCAACCCGCAGATCTTTGCTCTCGGAGTGAAAGAGATCTGGGAGACGAAGAGGCCGCTCGACTCCGTCGTTCACACGCTCGGATGGCCGGTGCCACTCGACGCATTCGGCGGCAGCTTCATGTATCCGCTGAGCGAGAATCTCGTCGCGCTCGGCCTCGTCGTCGGGCTGGATTACCGGCAGACAACCACTGACGT
>JBDSRC010000273.1:0-6427 GCA_039929505.1 Gemmatimonadaceae bacterium | reverse complement strand
GGCGAAGGCGAAGGCGGAATTCGAGATGGTGATGAAGCTTCCGGTCGCGGACTACAATGATCGCCGTTACAAGGCGCAGGCCGACAAGGGGTTGCGGGCGCTCTAGCTCTCTTCGGAGCTCTCTTCGGAGCTCTCTTCGGAGCTCTCTTCGCCCGCCTTCTCTGCCCGCTCGGCGGCGGCCCGCTGAAGCTCCTCGGCCAGCTCGTCCCAGACGTCGTCGTCTCCACGGAGCCTTCTCACCCGCCGCGAAATGCTGTGGCGGGTTTCCTCGCCCGTCGCGGGAGCCATGAGCAGCGCGACGGCCGCACCCAGCACTGCTCCTACCGCGATCCCGGCGGCAAACAGCCCGATGTTGTTCCAGTCGGGTACGGTTCCATAGGGAAGGCCGTCCGAATTTGGTTGTGGGACTGACCCGGGAGGGGGCGCCTTTTCCGAGGGAGACGCGCTCTTCGACTGTTCGTGGGAATTGAGCATAGAGGGTGCTGGTAAGATAATTGCCTGTTGAGGACACCCAGCAATAGCCGTGCGAGGTAGTGAATGAGCAGTTCTGGTAAGATGGTGTTATTGGTCGAAGACAACGAAGACAACCGAATCGTCTACTCCACTATCCTGAAGCACTTCGGTTATGAGGTGAGCGAAGCGCTGAATGGTGAAGAGGGAATCGCGAAAGCGCGCTCGGAGCAGCCTGACCTGATCCTGATGGATATTTCCATTCCGATCATAGATGGCTGGGAAGCGACCCAGGTGCTCAAGCACGATCCGGCCACGAAGAAGATCCCGATCATCGCCCTCACTGCCCACGCTCTCGCTTCGGATCGCGAAAAGGCGATGGAAGTTGGTTGCGACGGGTATCTCGCCAAACCCTGTGAGCCACGGGCTGTCGTGGCCGAAGTGCAAAGGTTCCTCGGCAAAAACAATGGGGCCTAAGGACAAGAGTCAGTACCGGATCCTTGTCGTAGACGATCACGAGGACAACATCGAGCTCCTGCGGGCTCGCCTGGAGGCGCGCGGGTACATCGTCGACAGCGCGGCAGATGGCCAGGCAGCGCTGGATCAGGTCGATAAGCAGACCCCCGACCTGATACTCCTCGATGTGATGATGCCAAAGCTGGATGGCATCGAAGTGGTGCGAAGGCTGAAGAGCAACCCCGCCCTCCCCTTCATACCGGTGATCATGCAGACGGCCCTCGACTCGACGGAGAACAAGGTCGAGGGTCTCGACGCCGGCGCCGACGACTACATCACAAAGCCGATCAACTTTGCCGAGCTCGAGGCGCGGGTGAACTCTCTCCTGCGCATCAAGAAGCTCCAGAACGATCTGGCCGAGCGTGAGAAGCAGCTGTCGGTGCTCAACGACAAGCTCCGCGAGATCTCGCTCACCGATGGCCTCACCAAAATCGACAACCGCCGCTCGCTCGAGGAGCGGCTGCACGAAATGTGGGAGCATTCCCTGCGGCTGCACGAGCCGATAGCGGTCGTGATGTGCGACATTGACAAGTTCAAGAGCGTCAATGACAACTACGGCCACCAGGCAGGCGACGCGGTGCTGCAGCAGTTCGCGAAGCTGCTCAAGGACGAGGCGCGCGAGATCGACAGGGTGGGCCGATACGGCGGCGAGGAGTTTCTCCTCATTCTCCCCGGAACGGTGCTGGACGCGGCGGTGACGTTCGCCGAGCGGCTGCGGGAAAAGGTCGAGAGCCATACATTCTCATATCCGGGAGGAACCCTTCGCCGGACCATGAGCTGTGGTGTCGGTGCCTCGCCGCACCCGCGGGTGAAGGATCAGGAAGGGTTGCTGAGAGCGGCGGACGACGCGCTCTACGTGGCAAAGGAGACCGGCCGTAACAAAGTGGTGCGCTTCGACAGCGCCGAGTTCAACGCACATAACGCTGGAAAAACGACGTCGAATGGCAACACGCCGGCAACAGAAGGAGCAGGACGGGGACCCGACACACCACCAAAACCCGAGCAGCGAGCCCCGGTCGAGCGAACCGCGTAAGCGGGCCGCCGAGCTGCGCGCGGATCTCAACCGCGCCGCTCACGAGTACTATGTCCTCGACCGTCCGACGCTCGCGGACGCAGCCTACGACAGGATGTTCAGGGAGCTGGTGGAGCTCGAGGCGTCAGATCCCGGTCTCGCGACACCCGATTCTCCCACCCGCCGAGTCGGCGCGGAAGTGCAGAGCCAGCTGTCGAAGCACGAGCATTTGCGTCCAATGATCTCACTCACAAATGCGTTCGATGACCCCGAGCTCCGAGCCTGGGAGGAGCGACTCCTCAAAATCGCCGGAAAGGAAGTCAAGGAATCCGGCTACACGGCGGAGCTCAAGATCGACGGTACGGCGGTCGCGCTCACCTATGAAGACCGCGTCTTCGTCATGGGCGCCACTCGCGGCAACGGGATGGTCGGTGAAGATGTCACGGTCAATCTGCGCACCGTACGGGACGTGCCCCTGCGGCTGAACGAGACCGCGCCGAGTGCGAGGATCGAGGTCAGGGGTGAGGTCTATTTTCCCTTCGACCGCTTCGAGAAGATGAACGTCGAGCGCGCGAAGGCAGGTGATCCGGTATTCGCCAATCCACGTAACGCCGCTGCTGGAAGCCTGCGCCAGCTGGACCCCTCGGTCACGGCTTCGCGCCCACTCAGATTCTACGGTTATTCGGTTGCGGCGCCCGATGGCGAGAGCCTGCCGTTCGCGACGCAGTCGGAGCTGCTCTCCGCGCTGGTTGAATGGGGCGTGCCGGTCGCCCCGAATCGGCGCCGCTGCGTGACGCTGGCAGAAGTCGAAAGCTGGGCGCACGAGGTGGAGCACGACGTTCGCGGGACTCTCAACTTCGCGATCGATGGCGGGGTGGTGAAAGTGGATTCACTGCGCCTTCAGGAGGAGCTCGGCGTCGTCGGAGGCCGGGAGCCGCGCTGGGCAATCGCGAGAAAGTTCGCGCCGGACATTGCCGAGACAGTACTGGAAAAAATCGGGATCAACGTCGGACGGACCGGCGCTCTCAATCCTTATGCGGTTCTCACCCCGGTGGAGATCGGCGGCGTCATCGTCAAGCTGGCTACGCTGCACAACGAAGACCTGATTCGCGACAAGGATCTGAGGGAAGGTGACTGGGTGCAGGTCAAGCGTGCGGGCGACGTCATCCCGCAAATCATCGCGTCCATTCCCGAGAAAAGGGACAGGGAGCTGCCCAGGTGGCAAATGCCGAAGAAATGTCCAGCGTGCGGAACGCCCGTAACGCGCGAGGAGGACGAGGCCGCGGCCTACTGTACGAACGTCGCCTGTCCAGGCAGGCAGCTGGAAGGACTCGTGCATTTCACATCGCGCGGTGCGATGGACATACGCGGCTTGTCCTATGCGCGGATCCAACAGCTGGTTGGGGCGGGCCTGGTGCGCGATGCCGGAGACATTTACTCGCTGAAGAGAGAGAACCTGCTCAAGCTGGAGGGTTACGCGGCCAAGGGTGCGGACTCCCTCATCGCGGCGATTCAGGCCTCGAAGTCGCAACCCCTTTCGCGCCTGCTCCACGCGCTCGGAATCAGACACGTGGGATCGATTGCCGCGCAGCTCCTGGCCCAGCATTTCGGCACGCTCGACGCGATCGTTGCCGCATCGGCCGAAGAAATCGTAAGCGTCCGGGGGATCGGCGCGACGATTGCGACGGGTGTGGTCGGCTTTTTCTCCGACCCCGCCGGCAGAGCACTGGTCCAGAAGCTTCGCTCGGCGGGCGTCAATTTGACGGAGCCGCGTGCCGTTGTCGCGGGCGGACCGTTGAGCGGAATGACCTTGGTGATCACCGGAACGCTACCGACGCTCACCCGCGCAAGAGCGACCGCGCTGATCGAGGCGGCCGGTGGGAGGATCACCGGATCGGTCTCAAAATCAACGAGCCTGCTCGTCGCCGGCGGGGACGCGGGCAGCAAGCTGGAGAAGGCAAAATCGCTCGGCGTTGAGATAATCGACGAGGCCGACCTCTTGCGTCGGACGCAATCCCCGGCAACATCTTCGTCGTGAGATCGTCCTAACCCGCATGGCAACTTCAGAAGCTCCCGAGCTAATAGGCTTCGCGCACCGCACGCTGCGTGACCTTCGACTGCGCGTGGCCGGCGCGAGCGGCGGCGGACCGGACGCGCTCCGTGAAGCCGGCTATGCCGGCGCCGAATCGCTTTTTCACGCGTTCGAGAACTGGCTCTCAGATCGCGGGGTCGACTCGGTGAAAGAGATGCCGATCGACGAGTTCTCTTCCCGCGCGGCGGAATTCTTTCAGGCCGCGGGCTGGGGCAAGGTGTCGTTTCGCTCGCTCCATGACGCGCTGGCGGTGATGGACATCGAGGGATGCTGGGAGGCGGAACTGCACGGCCTTGGTGAGACCGGCTGCCATCTCACCACCGGAACTCTTGCGGGTTTCCTCGGATGCCTGGCCGACTTTCCCGTCGCCGTAATGGAGATCGAGTGCCGCAGCGGCGCGAGCGAGCGTTGCCGTTTCCTGGCGGGGACGCCCGAGATGCTCGAGCATGCTTACAATCGGCTGTCGCGTGGGGAGAGCTGGGAGTCGATAGGGGCTGGCGAGCTGTAGCGGTCCTAAGCGCCGAGAGCCGCCGCGTAAATCGGATTCGGCCTCAACTCCCCCTTCACGAGTATCTCCCGATCCCACGGCAGCACGATCGTGCTCTCCGTCGCGATAGCGTGAAAATCAGGCGCGTACGATCCCGTCTGGAACGCGATCGCGGTCCGGATTTCCGCGGCGCCGGCTTCGAGCACCGCTGAGATTGCGAGGCGGATCGTGTCTCCGGAATCGCACGTCTCGTCGACGATGAGCACGCGCTTTCCACGCACTTCCTTGGGCGCCCCGCCGAAGATCGTGGGGCTCTCGCGTTCCCGAGCCGCCTTGTAGCGCCGGCTGACGATGATCGAATGGAATTCGCAGCTCAGGATCGCGGCGATGACGGCACCCGGAATCACACCGGCAGTGGCGATGCCGACGACGAGCTCCGGGTCGTAGGCGCGGGCGACCTTGAGCGCCAAACCCCGTGACAATTCACCAAAGAACGGCCAATCGATTTCGAGCACGCCTTTGGTGGCGTCAACCGTGTGTTTGCGCGGTGACATTTCGCTCTCAAATTGTTTGGTGAAAAGCAGTTAGAGTTAAGCTAGCCTTAGCACATCTCAGAGGGTAGATTCGACCGAATGTCGTTCTGGGACCGCCTCACCGGCGGCAAGCCGAAACCGCAAGCCGGGAACCTCGACTACCTGAACGAGGCTCTCGCGCTCGAACGCCAGGGCGATTACGACGCCGCCCTGACGTCCTACCGGCTCGCCCTCCGCCAGACGCCGAACAACCACAAGGTGCTGCAGAACATGGCGATCGCGTACTCCAAGCTGGGGCAGCTGGACGAGGCGATTCGCATGTATCGCCGGGCGCTCGCCATCGAGCCCAACTTATCCGGCGCGCACTACGGGCTCGCGTTCCTCCTGCTCCGGCGTGGCGAGGCCGCTGACGCAGCCAGCCATCTCGAATCGTTCCTGATGGATCCGCCGCACAGCGCCGAGGCCGAGCGTTGGGTGAAACACGCGCAGAAGACTCTCGACGAGATCAAGAGCGCCGGCCCTCCGCCTCCGGTTCCTCCGAATCAAAGGCTGAAGACCAACGAGTATCCGGGGATTCTCGAATAGATGGGAGCGGTACTCGCTGTCGTAAGCCAGAAGGGAGGAGTTGGCAAAACCACAACCGCAGTAAATCTCGCCGCCGCTTTCGCGCGGCGCGGGATGAAGACATTGCTCATCGATGTCGATCCACAGGGATCGGTACGCTATGGTGCGGGACTGCACCGCGGACACTCCACCGCCGGCTTCGCCGATTACCTGAACGGCGGAAGCAATCTCCGCGACATCATTCTCCCCACCAACCTCCCGTGGCTGCGGGTGATCCTCGCCGGCTCAGTCGCCGACGAAGCCGACCATGCAGTTTACCAGCAGCTGATACGCGAGACCGACGTTCTTCACGACCTGTTGAGCATGGCGGAGCAGCGTTGCCAGGTCGTCGTCGTTGACACGCCGCCGGGCCTGGGGTCGATCACCCGAAAAGTCCTCGGCGCCAGCGAGCACGTGATCATCCCGCTCCAGTGCGAGCCGCTCGCGCTCCAGACGACACCGCAAATCCTGCGAGGAATCCAGGACATCGTCACGATCAACGAGCGGCTGACCCTCGATGGAATCCTGTTGACCATGTACGAGCCGAACAATCCGGCCAGCGACAGGGTAGTGGATTACGTGAGGAAGCACCTTCCGGCCAACATCGTGTTCGATACGATGATTCCGCGCACAGTGGCCACCGCCGACGCGTTCGCGGCTGGACAGCCGGTGGTGGTCCGCAACCCGGCCGATCCCGCATCGCAGGCTTATGTGAACCTCGCCACGCTCCTCGC
>JBDSRC010000272.1:0-3853 GCA_039929505.1 Gemmatimonadaceae bacterium | reverse complement strand
CCTTCGGCAAATGCAGTCAGGACGACAAGCGATGGGTCCTTCCGGTCAGCGTCGAAGTCCATCACGCAGTGGTCGATGGTCTCGATGTCGCGAGCTTCCTCGAAAAACTGGAAAAGGGCTTCGCCGGATTCGACCCGTCATGACCAGTCCCCCCACTGCCCTGGTCATGGCGGGGGACGCCGGCGGGGCGTTAATGTAGAACTGCCGCAACCCCCGACTCCCTCTCCAACGGTCACGTTCAGCCATGCGATCACCCCGCGCTGTAATCACCGCCGCCTCGCTCACTTTCCTTCCAGCCCTCACATTGGCTCAGGCCTCGGCCACGGCGACGGCCACGGCGCCCTCACTGGCCACAATGACGCCGAGCGCCAGCGACGTCCTCCCGTTCAAGGCGACGGAGGCAACGCTGCCGAATGGACTCAGAGTGATAGTCGTCCCCACCGGATTTCCGAACATCGTGTCGATCCAGATTCCCGTTCAGACCGGATCGCGCAACGAAGTCGAAGCGGGGAAGAGCGGATTCGCGCACTTCTTCGAGCACATGATGTTTCGCGGCACACCAAAGTACTCGCCCGAGAAGTTCACAGAGATCATGACTCGCGCCGGCGCGCGCAACAACGCGTCGACCAGCGATGACCGGACGATGTACTACGCGACCTTCGCCAAGGACGATCTCGAGCAGATCATCGAGCTGATGGGCGACAATTTTCAGAACCTGAGCTACGCCGAGCCCGAGTTCAAGACCGAAGCGAAGGCAGTCCTCGGCGAATACAACAAGAACGCCTCGGAGCCTGGCTTCAAGCTCTTCGAGCTGACGCGAAAGACCGCCTTCGGAACCCACACCTACGGCCACACGACGATGGGGTTCATCGAAGACATCGAGAACATGCCGAACCAGTACGCGTACTCGAAGGAGTTCTTCGATCGCTGGTATCGCCCCGAATACACGGCGATCGTTGTCGCCGGCGACGTTACTCCGGAGGAAGTGCTGCCATTGATCCGGAAGCACTGGGGGGCATGGAAGCCTGGAACCTACAAAGCGACGATTCCGGCGGAGCCGGCCGCGACCGCGCCGAAATACGCGCACGCTGTATGGCCGACTCCGACCAATCCGCTCATATCGGTGGCATTTCGCAATCCTGCTTTCTCCGAAACCGCGAAGGACAACGCGGCGCTCGATCTCGTCGCCGGCATCTACTTCGGCCCCACGTCCGACATCTACCGCAAGCTGGTGGTCAGCGAGCAGAAGCTGGACAGCTTCGGTGGCAGCAACTCGAGCAACATCGATCCCGGTCTCTTTCGGATCTCGGCGCGCCTCAAGGATGCGAAGGACGCGCTGTATGTGAGGGACGAGATCCTGCGCGCCGCGAATCGCGCGCGGACCGAGCTGGTACCGGCGTCACGCCTCGACGATGCCAAATCGTCCGAGCGCTACGGCTTCGTGCGCTCGCTCGACAACACCGGCTCTATCGCCGCGACGCTCGCCGAGTACGTGAAGTACGGCCGGTCGTATGGAACGCTGAACAACGTGTACAGGATTTATGCGTCGCTCACGCCCGAGGACCTTCGCGCCGCGGCCGCGCGGTATTTCACGGACGCGAATCTGGTGGTGACGTCGCTCGCGAATACTCCGCTTCCGGCGGCGCTGGCGCAGCAGCCATCGATCGGATCATTCACGGCTCAGGGAACCAACGGGAGTCCTGCCGGCGGCGACGACGCGAAGCAGGCACTAAAGGCCAAGCTCAATGCGCTGATCGCCCGTGATATGAAGGCCGTTCCGCCGGTTTTGCCAAAGCTCGACATCCTCGAGCAGAAATCACAGCTGCCGCAGATCGCGCTCAAGCTCGTGTTCAACGCCGGCTCCGCGTACGATCCCCCCGGCAAAGAAGGACTCGCGGCTCTGTCCGCGGCGATGATTTCCGGTGCCGGGTCGCGCGACCTCACGATCAGCGAGATCCGCCAGCTGCTTTATCCGATGGCGGGAAGCTTCAGCGGAAGCGCTGACAAGGAGCTGACCACTTTTACCGCCAGCATTCACAAGGACAACTGGCACGAGTTCCTTCACATCGTTCTCGATCAGTTGGCGAAGCCGGGCTTTCGCGCCGACGATTTTCAGCGTCTCAAGGACCGCCAGCTTACCGCGCTCACCCAGGACCTCAGATCGAACAATGAGGAAGAGCTTGGTAAGGAGCGACTGCAGGCGAATGTCTTTGCCGGCACGCGCTACGGTCACCCCGCGCTCGGCACGGTTGAGGGCATCAAGGCGATCACGCTCGACGATGTGAAAGGATTCGTGCGCGATCACTACACGCTTGGCGACCTGAAGGTTGGGCTGAGCGGAGACGTCCCGAACGGATTCACTCAGGTCACCAGCGCCATTCTCGCCGCTCTTCCCGCTGGAAAGGCTGCTCCGCGGCCCGTCGCCTTCACCGCGAAGCGGCCAAGGGGTATGGAGATCGAGATCATCAAGAAGGACACACGTTCGGCTGCGATCTCATTCGGACTTCCGATCGTCGTCACCCGCTCGCATCCGGATTTCGCGGCGCTCAGCATCGCGCGCTCGTATCTGGGTGAGCACCGGATGTCGAACGCCCACCTCTATCAGCGGATTCGCGCGATCAGAGGAATGAACTACGGTGACTACGCCTACATCGAGGCGTTCCCGGGCGGAATGTTCCGGTTCTTCCCCGGCGCCAACATCGTCCGCCGCAATCAGCTGTTCGAGGTCTGGATCCGCCCGGTGGAGCCGCAGAACACCCACATGGCGCTCCGAATCGCGACCGCCGAATTGCAGCGCATGATCGACGAAGGGATCTCGCAGAAAGATTTCGAGGATACCCGCGACTACCTGATGAAGAACGTCTACGTGATGACTGCCACCCAGGACGCGCAGCTCGGATATGGGCTCGATTCGAAATGGTACGGGACACCGGAGTTCACGAGCTACATGAGGAATGCGTTGTCGAAGCTGACGCGGGCTCAGGTCAACGCGGCGATCAAGCGGCATCTGTCGGCGATCGACCTGTCGGTGGTCATCATTACAAAGGATGCGGAGGCGTTACGCGATGCCCTGGTGGCCGACTCCTTCTCTCCCATCAAGTACGACTCGGAGAAGCCGGCCGACCTGCTCGCCGAGGATAAAGTGATCGGCGCGCGGAAGCTGGCGATCACGCCGACGAAGGTGCGGATCACGCCTGTTGAAGAGGTCTTCGCGAGATAATGACTCGCTCATTGCGACTGGCATCGCTTGGCGCCGTGGTGCTATCGGTAGCGGCACAGGCACAACCAAAGGAATCACGGCTCAATTCCGCCGCCGGCGCCCGGGTGGCCGACTCGGTCCTCGCCCTGTTGACGCTCGAGGAAAAGCTCGGCCAGCTGGCGCAGTCGCCCAGCTACGGTACTCCCTCTGGTCCGCGCCCAGTGGGCGGCGCCGAGGCGCAGCTGCGCGCCGGACGTCTCGGATCATTCCTCGGAATGTTCGGTGCGGAGAATACGCGGCGGCTCCAGCGAATCGCCGTCGAGGAGACGCGTCACAAGATCCCTCTGCTCTTCGCGTGGGACGTAATCCACGGTCATCGCACCATCTACCCGGTGCCGATCGCCGAAGCCGCCAGCTTCAACCCGCAGCTTGTCGAACAGTCCGCGCGTTTCGCGGCGGTCGAGGCGACCGCGCATGGAATGCATTGGACGTTCGCGCCGATGGTGGACATTGCGCGTGATCCACGCTGGGGTCGTGTCGTCGAGGGTTCCGGCGAGGATGTCTACCTCGGCAGCGTCCTCGCCGCGGCGAAAGTGCGCGGATTCCAGAACGGTGAGGGCGGATTCAATGTCGGCGCGACGAACGTCATGCTCG
>JBDSRC010000271.1:0-4102 GCA_039929505.1 Gemmatimonadaceae bacterium | reverse complement strand
CGCTCACCACCCCTCCGTCGGGTGTTATCTCGATCAGCGCCTTCTCCTGTGAAGCGATCAAGACGTAGTTCTTCGTTACCGGATCGATAGCCATATCGGAGGGATGGAGAGTCTTCCAGCCGTTCGGACCGATCAGCTGCGCGAGCGGAACGGTAAGCATTGACGGCTTCTGCATCGGCCCGCCTTGCAGGCTCCAGCGATAGATGACGAGCTTTCCCTTCGGGCCCTTCTTCGAGACGTTCTTGCAGGCGAGGAGGACGATCTGCTTGGCGCGGTCGACGGCGATTCCCTCGAACTCGCACTCGCGACCGAGCTTCGTGTCGATCGTGGTGTACGGCACGCTTTGGCCATCCGCGCCCTCGCGGAACCGGTAGATCGTGCCGTTGCTCACCAGCATGAAAATCTCCGAGTCGCTCACCGCAATGGCTTCGAAGTCACCGCGGAGATCTCCCTTCCCAAGCATGAATTGCTTCAATACGACCCCACGCTTTGGATCGATAACGAATACCCTGCCCTGTTCGTCATTGTGCGCAAGCAGGTTTCCGTTCGCGGTAACTGCGAGCCCCGATATTTCTTTCAGCTCCACCGGGAGAACCCACCGGGCCAGTATTCCACTCTCGGTGGTGTCCACTTCATTGCCGGCGAGCCGGGCGGCGAGTCGATTCGCCCGGTTCTCGAGCTCCGCCGCTTCCTCCTCGCCGATCTCCGGACGCCGGTCACACGCCGAAGTGACCAGAGCTGCTGCGATGATGATCGCCCACGCGCTGAACATTCTCATGCTGATATGCCGACCTCTTCTTCTTCCGCGTCGCGGCTCTCGAGATCGATGTGCTCGATTTTCTCGCCGGCGTTGTCGCGAACCGCGGTGAGGAATTCATCGCGGGTCACCGATTTCTTCAGCTTGAGGATGTAATACACCTCCGATGGCTTCCCGGTGTTCGTCACGACCTCATCGAGCTTCCAGCGCCGGGCCATTTTGTCGAGCACATACTCCACAAGCGGCTGGGCATCGCCAACGTCGTTGGTCGTGATCGAAAGGACCGACGTATACCTCGGTTTCTTCTTCCGCTTACCGAGTACCTCGCTCACGCGCTCGAAGCGCTCAGCCAGCGAATCAGCGCTCTGCGGAGTAAGGCTGAGAACGAGGTCGCGATCCGGAACGGCGTCGTACTCGCCGGTGTTCGCCAGACTTGCGAGCGGTCCCGACCACTTCGACGCGGCGGTAGGAGTGAGCACGTTGCGCCCGAAGTCGTAGCGCCAGGTGAGGAGCATCACGAAGTTGAAGGTGATGGTCAGTATGGCTCCCACCGCCAGCGTCTGAACGCCCGCCGCAAATCCGACCGCGATGGAGAGAAAGATGAAGACGACATCACGCGTATCCCGGAGATTGGTGCGGAATCTCACTGCCGCGACCACGCCCGCGAGGCTGAACGCGAGGGCAAGGCTGTCTCGCACGATCAGAACGATGCCGGCCACCACCAACGGAAGAATGATCAGCGTCTGTACGACAGCCTGGCTGTGGCCGGGAACGTGACGGGCCGACATGTACACCCAGGTCACGGGAAGCATGAGCAGGATCGTGCCGATCAGCACCAGAGTAGTGGTAACCGCCAGCTCGAGCAGCGACCCGCTCGCGAGGGTGCTCGGTGTGGGTGCCGGGGTGAGACCGTCTTCCAGAATGAGCGGCGTCTGACCCGGCGTGGCGGAGCCCCGTCCCAGCAGCAGTCGCTCAGACTCGGGGAAAAAGTAGGCCAGGGTCAGAATTATGAGGCCGAGGCCCAGGTAATAGGCCACCAGACGCAGGATCGGTGTCTCCGATCCCAGCGAGAAGAGATCTACGAATCGGCGGAAAAAGGGCATAGCCCGCTCCAGTGCAAGTTGGACGCCTGCGACGTACCTGACAGAATCTGCTAAATCTCACGCCCGCTTGCTCTTGTTGCTTGGCGATCGGGAACATTGCCGCTGTTTTCGGCGGGCTGGCCCGAACTGTGCCCGACCCAACAGATTTGCACGACCATTGTGACTGGCTTAGCCGAGAAAGAATGAGCTTACAGGAAAACCGGACAGGTAACGCACGGCACATGTTTGCCGGTGCTGTACTTTGCGCGCTGGCACTAGCCGGTGTGCCTGGATGCCGTCAACAGGTCAAGCTTTGGGAGCTTCCGCCCGAGGAAATCGAGACGACGGTTTTTCTCATCGGCGACGCGGGCGAGCCTGATCCGAGACAGGTCAGCCCTCCTCCGCTCGATTCGCTGACCGCGCAGGCCGCCGCTGACCCCGAGCGATCGGTCATCGTCTTCCTCGGCGACAACATCTATCCGGCAGGAATCCCCGCTGAAGGTGCCGCTGAATGGGCGGACGCGCGACGGAGAGTCGAGACACAGGTGAGGGCGGTGCCGCCTGGCGCTCAGGGAATTTTTCTTCCCGGCAACCACGATTGGTCGAATTCGGGCCCGTTCGGGCTCTATTCCATCCGACTCCAGGAACAGTTCATCGCGACGCTCGCGCGCGGCCGGAATGTGCGCATGCTGCCCGGCAACGGCTGCCCCGGACCGGTCTCGACGGATTTTGGACGGCTGCGGCTTGTCTCGCTCGACACCCAATGGTGGCTGCACAGTTTCATCGTCAGAGACTCCGTTTCAAACTGTCCGGTTAATACCATGGCGACGGTGACGGACGCTTTGCGCTCCCAGGTCCGTCCGCCCGGAGAGGCGCGCATAGTGGTAGTCGCCGCGCATCATCCCCTCATCACGGGCGGCGAGCACGGAAGCTATTGTGGTGTCACGGGCCCGTTTCGCCGGTTTGGTGGACGGAACCAGGACATCATGTCCTCCGGCAATCGCACGATGCGCGACTCTCTCCGCGCTGCATTCGCCGGCCGGCCCCCACTTGCGTTCGTCGCCGGTCATGACCATAGCCTGCAGGTCATACGCGGAGGCGACGAGGTAGACTACCTGCTCGTGAGCGGAGCGGGCGCGCCGTCCAAGGTCTCCTGCGCCGTCCGGCTGCGGGAGAGCTATTACGTCAGCGCAAGGAGTGCCGGTTTCATGCGCCTGGACATCATGAAAGGAAAGGGTGTATTGCTTCGGGTCTTTCGATATCCGGGACGGACTACCGGTGCTCTCGTTTACTCCCGCTGGCTGGAGCGAAGATGACTGATATCCCTCGTCGCGTCCTCCGAGGGGCGGGCATCTCGCTAGCAGTCTGCGTGGGCGCGCTGTTGGGTTCGGCGCAGCTCGCGCTGGGACAAACAGCGGTCATTCTCCCTATCAGCCCGGTTGAGGCCACACCGATTGGTGCGCTTCCTCCGGTCGCCCTGCCGATGCCCGCGAGCCGGGATGACAACTATTGGGGTGTTCGCCTGCAGGTTGGCCAGCGACGGGAGCGCGGACTCGAGGACCTTCTCGCCGTCGCCGGCGGAATCGATTACCAGATTCGAGGCGGATCGATCTTCGGTCTCACGGGCGGATATCAGTGGCGCCAGAACTGCCAGTCTACTGACGGCGATTGCGGGCACAGCCTCTTTGGCGCGCGGGCTCGTTTCAACATCATCACCGGCGGGCCGACCATCGCCGGCCTTTTCGGTGATGATGCTGCCACCAGCACTCTGGGTACCGAGCTTGGATTTGGCTACGCCCCCAACATCGGAGCTGGTCAGAATGCGTGCACGCTGGATGTCGGTTT
Source organism: Gemmatimonadaceae bacterium (assembly GCA_039929505.1). Lineage (GTDB taxonomy): Bacteria > Gemmatimonadota > Gemmatimonadetes > Gemmatimonadales > Gemmatimonadaceae > UBA4720. The sequence goes on along the minus strand of JBDSRC010000271.1, from coordinate 418 downwards.
GCCCCTCTCAATCGCCATGCTCGAGCGGGTGCACCTCGTCGGGTTCATCACGCCCGGGGTTGTATGGGAGCTTGGATGCTCGGGCGGAGACACCACGCGCGAGCGCAGCTATCTTCTCGGCTTCGGCCTCGGCTTGCAACAGCTGGGACTGCGGGGCCTCGACGTTCACCTTGGCGTTCAGAGGCTGTTTCGCGGGGCGACGGGCATTCAGTTCGGCCTCAGCCTATCGTTGATACGACTGCCATGAGGACACGCGCATGATGAAGCTCGCGCATTCAGTTCGGCTGGCTCTGGTCCTGATGTTCGCGGCGACGTCTTCAGGTGCGCAGGAACCTGCCGCCGATCTACCGGTTACGAAGAACACCAAGCTGTTCGCCAAGATCGAGCGTGCGGTCATCAAGATTCACTCGATATTCGG
>JBDSRC010000270.1:0-2549 GCA_039929505.1 Gemmatimonadaceae bacterium | reverse complement strand
ACATTTTTTCGCCACCGGGGCAGCAGCTCGGTGCCATCGTGCCGTACCACATGATGGAGCGGCACTTCGCGATCGACAAGACCAACGCTCTCTTCATCCCCGTAAAACCGAAGAAAGGCATCTCCACTGCCGACGCACAGGAAGCCGTCACAATTGCGCTGCGTGAGATGCGTGGACTGAGGCCCGCTGACAGGAACAACTTCGACTTCATCAGCCAGGACCAGATATTGGACACCTTCAACAAGATCACTGGAGTGTTCTTTCTGGTGATGATCGTGCTCTCCAGCGTTGGACTCCTCGTCGGCGGGATCGGCGTGATGGCAATCATGATGGTGTCCGTCACCAGCCGAACCCGAGAGATCGGAATCAGAAAGGCCGTTGGCGCCACCAAACGCGAGATCCTTTTTCAGTTTCTCGTCGAGGCCGCGACCCTCACCGGATTTGGCGGCCTGATCGGAATCATCGTCGGCCTGACGTTCGGACGGATCGTGACGCTGCTCATGAAGATCGACGCCGGGGTCCCGGTGGGTCTTACAGTCGTCGCGGTCGTTGTATCCGTCAGTATCGGCATCGTGTTCGGCATTCTTCCAGCGCAGCGGGCAGCGAAGCTCGACCCGATCGACGCGCTCAGGTACGAATAACTGCGGGGACAGCAGGGCTAACTAACCGTCGCTCGATTGCGGAAATTGTCCTGACCGAAGTTGCGAATTCATCCGTTGTGGAGCGATGTAATGAGACCATTGTTTGCGGGGCGCGTGCAGCGAATTGGATTCCTCTTGCTCGCGGTCTTCGTCTTCGAGGCGACTTCGGGCACGCCCGCCGCGTTCGCGCAGGCGCCCGTTCGTATTGCGATCAAAGCCGCCCGACTCCTCGACGGAACGGGCGGCGCCCCGATCACCAATCCGGTGGTGCTCGTCGAGGGCGACAGGATCACGGCCGTCGGGCCCGGCCTGGCGATTCCAGCGGGCGTGCGAGTCATCGATCTGGGCGGCGCGACTCTTCTGCCCGGCCTCATCGACTGTCACACGCACGTCACATCACAGCCGCGGAACTACATGGAAGATCAGTTTCGCCGCACGCCGATCGATGTGGCAGTGCTCGCGCATGTGTTCGCCCGCCGGACGCTCGACGCCGGCTTCACCACCGTGCGGAATGTCGGCGCCGGAGAGTTCGTCGATATAGCGCTCAGAAAAGCAATCGAAGAAGGGTCGGTCGCCGGACCGCGGATGATCACTGCCGGGCTCGCTATCGGATCCACCGGCGGTCACGGGGACCTGACCGGATTCTCACCCTACATCGCCTTCAAGGAGTTCTCCGGCGTAGCCGACGGTGAGACTGAGATCAGGAAAATGGTGAGGCTCAACGTCAAGAACGGCGCGGACGTGATCAAGATGATCGCCACCGCGGGTGTGTTGTCGGAAGAAGAGTCCGTCGGGGCGCCGCAGTACACTCAGGCGGAGATGAACGCGCTTGTCGATGAGGCAACGATGTGGGAGCGCAAGGTAGCCGCCCACGCTCACGGCACTGAAGGCATCAAGCGCGCGATACGCGCGGGCGTCGCCTCGATCGATCACGGCAGCTTCATCGACGACGAAGGCATCCGGATGATGAAGGAGCGCGGCACCTACCTCGTCGCGGACATCTACAACGACGACTATATCCTCGCCGAGTTTGCGAAAATGGGATACCCGGCGAAGATCATCGAGAAGGAACGCCTCGTCGGCCGTTTGCAGCGCGAGAACTTCCAGCGCGCCGCCAGGGCTGGCGTCAAGATCGCCTACGGCACCGACGCAGGAGTCTTTCCGCACGGCTGGAATGGCAAGCAGTTCGCGCACATGGTGCGCTGGGGACTCACTCCCATGGCTGCGATCCAATCGGCTACTTCGTCGGCCGCCGAGCTGCTCGGCTGGAAGGACAGGGTGGGTCGCGTGGCGCCGGGACTGTACGCTGACATCATAGCGGTCAATGGCGATCCGCTCTCCGACGTTACCGAGCTGGAGCGCGTCCAGTTCGTGATGAAAGGCGGGATCGTCTTCAAGCAGAGCGGCCAGTCCCTGCCACTTCCAAATCCGCCGCAATGACCCGTGTAGACATCCTGGGCATTGGCGCGCATCCCGACGACATCGAGCTCATTTGCGGAGGGACGCTGATCCGTGCCCAAATGCTCGGCCGTCGAACGGGAATCCTCGATCTTTCGGCCGGCGAGCTGGGAAGCCGCGGCACGCGCGAGGTACGTACGCGGGAAGCGGAGCAGGCGGGTAAGGTGATGGGGGTCTCGGTGCGGGAGAACCTGGGCCTGCCCGATGGGGGGATAGTGAATACACCCGAGACGCGCGCGAAAATCGCGGTGATCATAAGGCGCCTCAAGCCGGCCGTCGTGATCACGCACTCGCTCGACGGGCGCCATCCCGATCATCCGATCGTGGCGCAGCTCACGCGCGATGCGTGCTTCGTCGCCGGGCTCAGCAAGGTCGAGCCCAAGTTGCCGCCACACCGTCCGCGCAAAGTCCTTCACGCGCTGTCGTTCAGGGAAGACTACCAGAAGCCGA
>JBDSRC010000269.1:0-3391 GCA_039929505.1 Gemmatimonadaceae bacterium | reverse complement strand
CAACCGGCTTGCGCATGCGTCTTGGAGAGGGAGCGATGGGGCTCGTCGGGCAGACGCACGAGCCCCTGATAATACCCGACTACCAGGCGTGGACGGGCAAGTCGGGCAAGTACGAACAGAGCAGCGTTTACGCGGTGATGGCCGCTCCGCTGCTCATTGGCAAGCGCCTCGTCGGCGTGATAGCCAGCGTTCACTCCGATCCCGACCGGAAGTTCGGATCGGAAGATCTGCGACTGCTGGAGATGTTCGCGCCGCAGGCCGCAATCGCCATCGAGAATGCGCGGCTCTTTACCGAGGCCCGCCTCCGTTCGGAAGAGCAAACAGCCCTGCTGGAGACTCTCTCCGCCCTTTCCGGCGAGCTCGAGCTCTCGAAAGTTCTCGACGCGGTTCTCAATCGAGCGGTTTCCCTGCTCGGCGTCACCGGCGGTGAGCTCGCGATTTACGAAGAGGGTTCAGGCGAGCTGGTGATCGTCGCCAGCCATAATCTCGGCTCCGATTCCCTCGGCACCAGAATGAAGAGCGGCGAAGGAGCGATGGGACGTGTCGCCAAAACCCGCGAGCCCCTCGTTATTCCCCACTACCAGGAATGGGCCGGCCGATCCCAGAAGTACACCGTCGCCACCTTCCAGTCCGTTCTCGCCGCTCCGCTGCTGATCGGCACGCGGCTCGTCGGAGTCATCGCCGCCGTTCACTCCGACCCGCGCCATTCCTTCGGCGAAGAAGGCCTGCGCCTGATCAACCTTTTTGCGTCGCAGGCCGCGGTGGCGATCGAAAACGCGCGGCTCTTCACATCGGAGCGAAAGCGCGCCGAGGAACAGCAGGCGCTGCTCGATACGCTCTCGGATCTTTCCGGCGAGCTCGAGCTGCCGAAGGTTCTCAATGCCGTGCTCAACCGTGCGATCAAGCTGCTCGGCGTCACCGGCGGCGAGCTGGCCACCTACGACCAGAGAAAGAAGGAGCTCCGGATCGCGGCGAGTCTCAACATGGGAGTCGATTCAGCCGGCACGCGCATGCGGCTCGGCGAAGGCGCGATGGGGTACGTCGCTCAAACTCACGAGCCGTTTACCATTCCGAATTATCAGGAATGGAGCGGCCGCTCGGCGAAATACGAGGAGGCGACCGTGCACTCGGTGATGGCCGCGCCGCTGCTCATCGGAAACCGGCTCGTCGGGGCGATCGCCATCGTGCACTCCGATGCGACGCGTACGCTCGGCGACGAAGACCTTCGTTTGCTTCAGCTCTTCGCGCCCCAGGCCGCGATAGCCATCGAGAACGCTCGCCTGTACGAGGCCGCACAACAGCAGTTCGAGGCGCTTGTGCTCAACAACCCCGTCGCAATCGCCAACGTGGATCTCGACTTCAACATCGCTTCCGCCAACCCGGCGTTCGAGGAGCTCTTCGGCTACACGCAGGACGAGATTGTCGGCAGAAATCTCGACGAGCTGGTGACCACACCTGAGCTGCGCGCCGAGGCGACCCAGCACACCGCCATCGGGAAGGCCGGAAAGGTATCGCGCGGAATGGGCCAGCGCCGCCGCAAGGACGGCACGCTCATCGACGTCGAGCACTTTACCATCCCCGTCATCGTCGCCGGCGAGAAAGTCGGCATCATGGCGCTCTACCACGACGTCGGCGATCTCCTCGACGCCAGACGCGCCGCCGAGACCGCCAGCCGGTCGAAGAGCCAGTTCCTCGCCAACATGAGCCACGAGCTGCGGACTCCTCTCAACGCCATAATCGGTTACAGCGAGATGCTGCAGGAGCAGGCGGAGGAGGAAGGCTCTACTGGATACGTTCCCGACCTGGTCAAGATCCGCTCCGCCGGACGACATCTTCTCTCGCTCATAAACGACGTACTCGATCTCTCCAAAATCGAAGCCGGCAAGATGGATCTCTTTCTCGAAGAGTTCTCCGTCCCGGACTTGGCGCGCGACGTCACCACGACTGTTCAGCCGCTCATCGAGAAAAACGGAAACAGGCTCATCCCCGAGGTCGACGCCGCCGTCGGAATGGCGCGCGCCGACGTCACCAAGATGCGGCAGGTGCTCTTCAATCTCCTGAGCAACGCCAGCAAGTTCACCGAGAAGGGCGAGATACGGCTCGCTATCCGCCATGATCGGGACGACATCATCTACGAGGTGCGTGACTCCGGGATCGGCATGACGCCGGAGCAGTCCGCCAAGCTGTTCGAGGCGTTCGCCCAGGCGGACTCGTCCACCAGCAAGAACTTCGGCGGCACCGGGCTCGGACTCGCCATCAGCCGCCAATTCTGCCGCCTGATGGGCGGCGACATCACCGTAACGAGCGCGCCGGGAAAGGGCTCGACGTTCACGGTCCGCGTTCCGGTCCAGGTGAAAGACATTACGGAAAACGGGGCGCAGCTCGTTCCCGCGCGCATCGAGACGGAAGGAGCCAAAGGTGGACTCGTGCTCGTCATAGATGACGATCCGGCTTCGCGCGAGCTGGTGCAGCGACATCTCGCCCGGGCCGGATATCGCACCCACGGCGCATCAGGCGGCGCCAGCGGACTCCAGCTCGCCCGCGAGCTCAAGCCTGCCGCCATAACGCTCGATGTGCTGATGCCGGAGATGGACGGATGGGCGGTGCTCTCCGCGCTCAAAGCCGACCCCGCGATTGCCGACATTCCCGTGATAATGGCGACGATACTCGACGAAAAGCCTCGCAGTCTCGCGCTCGGAGCGTCGGATTACGTGACCAAACCCATCGATCGCGAGCGTCTCCTCAACGTGATGCGACGATATGCTGGTTCGCCGGATCGGCGGGTTCTCATCGTAGAGGACGACGACAATGCGCGCGAGATGATGAGGCGCATGCTCGAGAAGGAGGGCTGGACGGCCATCGAGGCGGAGAACGGCCGCGTCGCCCTCGAGCGGGTGGCTGAGCACATGCCGTCGGTCATATTGCTCGACCTCATGATGCCCGAGATGGACGGCTTCTCATTCCTTTCCGCGCTGCGCGAAGGCGCCAACGGAAAAACGATCCCCGTCATCGTCGTCAGCGCTCTGGAGCTGACGGAGGAGCATCGCCAGCGATTGAATGGTGGCGTACAGCAAATCCTCAAGAAGGGGTCATATTCACCGGAAGTGTTGCTCGACGAGCTCCGCGGAGTGCTCGGACCGCCTGCACCGCAACTCACAATCTGAGGACCAATCGCAATGCGGAGGATTCTTCTGGTCGAGGACAACGACATGAATCGCGACATGCTGTCGCGCCGTCTGGTCAGGCGCGGTTACGCAGTCGCGGTCGCGCTCGACGGCCAGGAGGGACTGGACCAGGCGCGGCGGACGAAACCGGACCTCGTGCTGATGGACATGAGTCTCCCGGTGAAGGACGGATGGGTCGCCACCGCCGAGCTCAAGGCGGACCCAGT
>JBDSRC010000268.1:0-4105 GCA_039929505.1 Gemmatimonadaceae bacterium | reverse complement strand
CCACCACCTGCTCGTTGGCGAGCACGGTCTTGCAGCTCGGGCACCAGTTGACCGCCGCCTTCTTCTTGTACGCCAGCCCCTGGTCCATCAGCTGGAGAAAAATCCACTGCGTCCACTTGTAGTATTCGGGATCAGTGGTGGACAGCGTATGCCGCCAATCCACCATCAGGCCGGCGCGCTCCAGCTGTCTCCTGAAATTCGCGATGTTCTTCGGGATGAGCTCCATCGGATGCTTCCCGACCTTGAGGGCGTAGTTCTCCGAATGGATCCCGAAGGCGTCATACCCCAGCGGCTCGAAGACATTGTGTCCCGCGAGGCGCTGGAATCGTCCATAGATGTCGTTACCAGTGAAGGCAAAGAGATTCCCGACGTGGAGTCCCTCGGCCGACGGGTAAGGAAACATCATGAGCGCGTAGAACGGCTTCGTGGCGCCCTGGATATCGGTGGAGTTCGTTCCACGCTCCTGCCAGATGCGCTGCCATTTCCGCTCGATCGCGCCAGGATCGTAGGTAATGACGTCGGTGGCGGGCGCGGTGGCGGGGGGTTCGTTCCTCGTCGCCGAATTTTCCATTCTGGGAAGCTAGCGGCTCAGCGGCGGAGTTTCATCTGCTGGAGCGATCGTTTCATGTCTCCAATAACAGCAAACTAGATGACGGCAACACCCTTTCCGATCGCATCACGCTCCGCTTCCGGCCTGCTCAACCCGGTCTTCAGCAGCCTGCAGCTACGCGCGCTACGCGAAGCGTTTGCGTTCGGAACGGTGTTCTTCCTCGGCCTCGGGCTGATCATCGCCCAGCTGTACACGATGCTGCCTCCGGAATTGCGGAACGCAGTCCTGTCTGTCGCGGGCGTGAAAACGGGATTGTGGATCGCCATGGCCTGGCTCGTCGCCGCGCTGCTCACGACTGCCGCAATGATGCTCGCTTTCCTCCGCCGTCACGTCAGCGGCCCGGCCGCCGAGCTCGCGCTGATGCACGAAGCAGTTGGGCGCGGCGATCTGTCCACTGGCTTCAAGCCGGGTGTCAACAACGGCGTCGTTGATCGGCTGACCCAGTCGACCATGACGATGCTCACCCAGCTTCGCTCGATTACCGGCAACATGCAGAGCTCGGCGGAGGAAAACAGTCTCCTCGCGTCGCAGATCAGGCTCGCTTCGGAATCAGTTGCTTCGGCAGCGCGCGAAGGTGCGACGACCTCGAGCGCGCTCAGCCACGATGCCGCCGCTCGTGAGCACGTCATCGTCGAGCTGTCGGCGGAAGCCGAACGGCTCGTCCTGTTGTCGAACACTCTGCGCGAAGTCGCCCAGGATGGATTGAAGCGTGACCGTGCGCTCAGGGTTCTCGCCCAGGAGAATCGGGAGCGCCTCGACAACACGGCCGGCGCGCTTCAGGCGCTGAACGTGGACGCACTCGGGAGCGCCCAGGCCATCGAAGAGCTTTCCACCGCGGTCGATGAGATCCGCGCATTCCTGATGCTGGTTCAGAAGATTTCCCGCCAATCGAAGATCCTCGCGCTCAATGCGGCGATGGAAGCCGCGCGTGCGGGCGAGCACGGTCACGGCTTCGCAGTCGTCGCGACAGAAGTGCGGCGACTCGCATCCAGCTCGGCCGAGGCCGCGAATCGGACCACGTCGCTCGTCGAGGAGATGCTCGAGCGGGTGAGCCGCTCACGCGAATCGACGGCGCGCACAGTCACGACGGTAGAGCAGGTGCTGCAGGCGACAAAGGATGGTCAGCGCTCGCTTTCGAAGGTCGAAGAAGGCACACTCGAAGGCGAGGATCTCAGCAGCAAGATCCAGGGAACGGCGCTCGAGTCAAGCGCGCTGGTCACGTCAATGACGCGTAAGTTCAGCGGGCTCGCGTCGGGCACTGGTGCGTTCGCGCGCGCGATGAACCACGTTGCAGCGTCGAACGAAGATCACAGCAAGCAGTTGAATGAGATCGCCGCGGCCGCAGGCTCGTTACAGGACACGTCGAAGAGGATTTCGCAGCTCGTCGGGGGGTTTCGACTCGAGCAGTAGCCGGCAGCTAATCGCGGGAAGCGGGCAGCGCATCGGTTCTATTTCTACCCCGCTCGACATCCGACTTCGGGCATCGCCGGCCTGTCGGCTCGCTTGAACATGAACGCGCTCGGCATCACTCTCGCCCCGCTGGAATCCGCGACGGCGAAATTGCCGCCCTCGTAGGTCGAGGCCGCGCCAAACCGGCCATCCTTCGCAAGCGCGTAGAACTCGAGATCGAAGAGCGGCCGGCCGCGAGCGTCCAGCAGCCTCCGCTCAGTGGTCGCAATCACCCGCTCGATTGCCTTGAGACACGCCTGCTCCGGGGACGAACCCTGCCGCATCAGCTCGACGATGAGGAACGACGCGCAGGCTTTGATCGCCGCCTCGCCGCGCCCGGTGGATCCCGCCGCTCCGACGCGGTTGTCGCAGTACTGCCCCGCTCCGCAGATCGGCGAATCACCGACTCGCCCCGCGAGCTTCCAGGATCTGCCGGATGTGGTGGTGACGGACGAAAGATCTCCGCCAGAATTCACTGCGTTCATGTTGATCGTGCCGTGGGTGAATTTCACACGAAGCCGATCCGCCTCACTCGAGGTCCGCGCCGGATTCGGCCGCACACCGACGGTGTCGAGCCAGTTGTCGCCCGGATTGAGGCACGCTTTCCAGCGCAGCCAGTCCTGCCGGCTCTTCTCAGTGAGGAGATTCTGCTCCCTGAACCCCATCGCCAGCGCGAACTTCTTCGCTCCGGCGCCGACGAGCAGCACGTGATCGGTGTGATCCATCACCGCCTTGGCGACGAGCGATGGAGTGGCGATGTCTTCCAGCGCCGCAACCGCTCCGGCGCGATTGGTCGGGCCGTGCATGCACGACGCGTCGAGCTGAACGACGCCGTCCTCGTTCGGGAATCCGCCGAGGCCGACAGACTGGTCCTCCGGATCGAGCTCCTGGATGTTGACCCCGGCGAGAATGGCGTCGAGAGTGTCAGCACGTTCGCGGACGATCATATCGTAGGCGCGCTCGACGCCGCGGATCCCATTGCTCGACGCAATGACGACCGGTCGCGCTGCCGTCGCGCCGTCGGCTATCGAACGGTCGAGATAAGTCGCCGCCTCGGAAGGGCGAGCGAAGGCGACGCCGGCCGCAGCGGCCGCTCCGGATTCAAGAAATTGGCGACGGGTAATTGGCATTTAGCGCAGGAGATAGGGAAGGAAGTCTGGCTAACTCGATTGAATTCACTTCGAACAGTCAGTGACGTGGGCAGCAGGCGGCTGACAGCATTGAGCGGGTGGCGGGCCGCCTGTCAGTTGCATCCCTTCACTCACGAAAAATCTTGACGACGATCCGCCCATCTGATGTTACCCAGCCGCGGTACATCCCAGAAGTATTGAACGGCGCCGCAATGTTTCCTTGTGTGTCCATCGCGATGACCCCGCCCCCACCGCGCTGCGCGAAGAGAATCCTATTCACCACTTCATCGGCGGCACGCTCGAGCGTAATACCGCCGTATCGCATACGCGCACAGATGTCGGCCGCGACATTATTGCGGATGAAGAACTCGCCATCACCCGTTCCCGATACCGCGCAGCTGGCATTGTTGGCGTAGGTTCCCGCTCCGATGATCGGCGCGTCGCCCACCCTTCCGAACCGTTTCATGTTGGTGCCGCCCGTCGATGTCCCGGCGGCGAGATTGCCCGCTTTGTCGAGGGCGACCGCGCCGACGGTGCCGAACTTGTCCTCGCCGGCGGATCGCGCTCCCTTCCTCGCGGTGTCGGCGACACGCTTCGCGTCTTCGTATGCCTTCCAGCGCCGCTCCGTCCAGAAGTAGTGCGGCGCAACCATCTCGACCCCCTGCGTCCGCGCGAATTCCTCCGCCCCCGCCCCGACCATCATCACGTGTGGCGATTTCTCCATTACCCTGCGCGCCAGCGAGATGGGATTCCGTACGTGCTGGACCGCCGCAACCGAGCCGGCCGCGAGAGTTCGTCCATCCATGATCGCGGCATCGAGCTCGTTGGTCCCCGCCGATGTGAACACCGCTCCCTTGCCGGCGTTGAAGAGCGGAGAATCCTCGAGCAGCCGGATCGTCGCTTCGACCGCGTCCAG
>JBDSRC010000267.1:0-6512 GCA_039929505.1 Gemmatimonadaceae bacterium | reverse complement strand
TGCCGAGATCGGGTGAGTGGATGCGAACGATGCGGGTTCTCATTGGGCTGCTCGAGGTCGGCGCGGCGGTGAAGTTCGCGTCGAACGCCGACATGGTCAGTCACTGGGGAATTCTCACGCGCGACGTCGTCCTCGTCTTGTGGGCAGTGCTCGCTATCGCCGGAGCGGCCTACCTCGCACGCGGTGCGATAACGGCCCGGCGTGGACCGCGGTCGCTCGTTGCGGGCGTCGTACCCGCACTGCTTTCGCTGGTCCTCGCTGGCTGGCTCGGCTCCGGAATCAATGGCCGCCAGCTTACGCAGATCGAGGCATTTCTCCCCCCTGTCGTTGAGGCGTCCGTTGTCGCGGGGCCGGCGAGCTCAGGATCAGGCACCCGGTGGGTGATCAACGATCATTCCGCTGCGCTTGCCACTGCTCGTGAGAGCGGACAGCTGGTGTTTCTCGACTTCACGGGTTACACGTGCACGAACTGCCGGTGGATGGAAGCCAACGTATTTACCGACCCCGCGGTCGAGTCGGAGTTGCGGCAGTTCGTTCTCTCGCGCCTGTACACCGACGGTGAAGGGGAGATCTACGAGCGTCAGCAGGCGTTCCAGGAAGAAGCTTTCGGCACCGTGGCGCTGCCGTTGTACGCGGTGGTCGAGCCGACGGGCAAAGTGCGCGGAACTTTGAGCGGCCTCACCAGAGACCCCGCCGTGTTTGCTGCATTCCTGCAAAGCGCTCGCGCCGCCAAGGTGGCCAGCCGCTAGGTTCGCTCGAGCTCCTGAGCGACAGCCGCGATCTCTCGATCCTTCTGGCCCCGCTTGAAAATGAATTCAGGCGCGAGCAGCACTCCCAGCAGAGTGAGAGGAAGGATCTGGAGCGTCTGGATGAGCAGTGACACAGCGATCGCGTCGTCCCGACTGACGCCGAACTGTTCCGCCATCATCGCGTACGCGACCTGGAAGAATCCCACGTTCCCCGGCGTCGCGCGCAGTATCAGGCCGACGTTGATGGCGAGGAGGCAGGCGAGACTGCCGGCGAGCGGAATCGAGACGTGCGCCGCCGCCGCCGCGTACGCAAATGTCGCGAGCTGCAGCGCCCATCCCGCCAGCGACAGGATCAACGCGCCGAGAAAACGCGGACCGGTCGCGAGATGGCCGGCGGTGGTGGCAAAACTGGCGAGGTAAGCCTTCACCTTCGCCCACGCGCCGACAGGCCGCTCCCGCCCCGCCGCCGTGGCGTCGCCGGGCCTGGAGTTTCGCGTCGCGTAAACGAAGAATGCGAGCAGCGCGATTATCACCACCAGCAGGGCGACAGCGGGAATCTTCCATGCTTCGAATTGAGCGGGAAGGTCGAACACCAGCACGCCGAAGACGAGGAAGATCACGAACCCGATCGGGTCGAACAGCTTCTCGAGCGCGAGCGACGCGAGAACCGTGGAACTGGGAACTCCGCTCAGCCGGGAGACGAACACCACGCGCGCCGCGTCTCCTCCGCTGGCGACGAGAACGTTGTTGAGACCCGCACCCGCGATTGTCGCGCGCATTGCGAGTGGAAGCGACGTAATGCCGATCGGACGTAGAAACAGCCACCACCTCACGCCTTTGACGGCCACCGAGAGAAAGTTCACGAAGATCGCGGCCGCCAGCAGCGGGAGCGACGCATGCCGCATCGAGTTCCATGCTGCGGCCCAATCGATCGTGCGGGCGAACATCACGAGGAACACCAGGATCACGGCGGTCAGCGCCCACCGTATCCCCTTTTTAACAGCCGGACTCATCAGATCGGCAGCGTGGCGAACTCGTATCCGTTTGCTTTTAGCCCGTCGATGATCATCGGAAGCGCGGCCGCTGTCTGCAGCCGATCGCCATCCGGATTGTACCCGTCTCCGTCGTGGAGGAGAACGATCGAGCCGGGATTCACTCCCTCGAGCGTTCGACGCACGATCTCGTCCACCCCCGGGCGATCACTATCCCAGACTCCGAGCGACCAGCCGACCGTGCGCTCACCGTACGATCTCGCGATCGGAGTAGTCCACGGGCTGCGAAAGCCGTGCGGTGCGCGGAAATGGCGTGGGGCAGGGGCGCCCGCTCTTCTGATCGCTCGGATACCGAGCCTGATATCGCGCGCCACGTAGAACGGACTGCGGAACTGCAGCTTTCTATGGAAATAGCCGTGATTACCAAGCTGATGTCCTTCGTGCGCAATGCGTCGCACCACATCCGGCCATCTCTCGGCGTGACTCCCAAGCACGAAGAACGTAGCCCGAACTCCCTTCTCGGCCAGCGTATCGAGAATGAGTGGCGTCGCATCCGGATTGGGGCCGTCGTCGAACGTCAGCGCGACCACCTTGCGGTCGCTCTCGATGTGGCTGAGCGCGCGGCCGAACAGCGGACTGTTGCGATGAAAGGCGCCGTGCACCGCGCCGCCGAGCACGGATGCCCCGAGGGCCGCGTAGCCGATCATTCGCGCCGCCCGAGCACGGCGGTATAGATGTCGAGCACCGCTTCAGTGACGTTGGACCACGAGTACTGAAGTGCCTCGTGCCTGCCGTGCTTTCCAAGCCGCGCGCGGAGCGTCTCATCGTCGAGTAGCCTGACGAGCGCGTCAGCGAGGGCGTTGGTATCCCCGCAGTGCACCATCAGCGCTTCGCGCTCATGCTTGACGACGTCGCGGAAGCCGTAGATGTCGGAGCACACCACCGGCGTCTCGCAGGCCATCGATTCAAGCAGCGTGATTCCAAACGAAGCCTTGGTGGTCGGGCAGGCGTACATCGCGCTGTGCGCGTAATACCCGGGGCGGTCACGGAGCACCGAGCCGACAAAGGTGATGTCGGGGTCTCCCCCCGCTGCGCGATAGTAATGATTGCGTAGCGGTCCATCACCGACGACGACCAGCTGTGCCTCGCGGTGTCTGCCGCGGACTTTCTGGAATGACTCGATGAGCGTCGTCAGTCCGTTGCGCGGGTCGAACCTGCCGAGGAACAGAATGACCGGAACATCGGTGCGGAGGGCGGCGGGGCGGGGTACGTGCGGGTTGAAAACGTCGGTGTCGATTCCGTTTGGAATGATCGTCCAGTTCGCTTCGAAGTACCGGTTGAGTGCGATCGTGGTCGAGTGAGACACGGCAATCGCGGCCTGCAGCGAATCCAGCTTCTTCTGGAAATATCGGTTCGCGAACGTGTAGCCGAGCGAGCGGTCGAAGTATGTGTGAAATGTTCCGACCACCGGGCAGTTCGCTTCTTCGATCGCGAGCACCGGCAGGACGGGACTGAGCGGCGAATGCACGTGGACAATGTCGTACTGGCCCAGGCTCAATACGCGTCGCAGGTCCTTCCGCAGCTCCAGGCCCCATGTGAACCGCGCCTGGGATCCATTCGCGTAGACCGACTGGCTGGTACCGATACGGATGACATGCGGCTCTGGCCGGGCGCCGGGGATATTGGAGGTAATGATGTCGACCTGGTGCCCGTATCTCCGTGCCTCGCGCGCAAAGAAGTGCACGTGCTCGCAGATGCCGCCGAGGTGGGGATAGTAGTACTCCGTCACCAGCGCAATCCGCAGTGGCCGGGCGTGCTGAATACGCGCCATCGGCAGCGATGGCGCCGGCATCAGCTCCAGCCGCCGGGCCGGATTCGGCTTACGCTTGGAGAGCGGCATGAGCGGCTGCTAAGCGGGCGATCGGAAGTCGGAACGGCGAACAGGAGACATAGTCGAGGCCGAGTGAGTGACAGAACGCGATTGAGCGGGCTTCGCCGCCATGCTCTCCGCAAATGCCGAGCTTGATCTTTGGCCGGACCTGCCGGCCTTCCTCGACTGCTATCCTTACGAGTCGACCCACCCCTTCGGTGTCAAGAATCTGGAAGGGATCGTCGGGAAAAATACCTCGATCAATGTAAGACGGAAGGAACCGCCCCGCATCATCCCGGCTCAGGCCGAAGGTGGTCTGGGTCAGGTCATTCGTTCCGAAAGAGAAGAACTCGGCCTTCTCCGCGATCTTGCCGGCCGTTAGCGCTGCGCGCGGCAGCTCGATCATGGTGCCAATGAGATACGGGACCTTCTCGCCCATTCCCCCCAGCACTCGCTGCGCGACGTCGTCCAGTAGCGCGCGCTGGTGCTCGAATTCCCTGAGCGTGGATACGAGCGGAACCATCAGCTCGGGCTGGACATTGATGCCGCGCCGCATCGCCCGCACCGCCGCCTCGAAAATGGCGCGGCCCTGCATCTCGGTGATCTCCGGGTAGGTGATGCCGAGGCGACAACCCCTGTGCCCGAGCATCGGGTTGGTCTCGCGAAGCGACTCGATGATCCGGTTCAGGTCCGCGCGGGGCAGATCGAGCGTGCGCGCCAGGAGCTTGCTCTCTTCGCCGCCGTGCGGAAGGAACTCGTGGAGTGGAGGATCCAGCAGCCGGATCGTCACCGGGTATCCATCCATTGCCTCGAAGATTCCCTCGAAGTCGGCGCGCTGCATCGGCAACAGCTTGGCGAGCGCGCGCCTCCGGCCCCCTTCTTCGCGCGCGACGATCATCTCGCGCATCGCGGTGATGCGATCGCCCTCGAAGAACATGTGCTCGGTGCGGCAGAGCCCGATCCCTTCGGCACCGAAGCCACGCGCGACTCGTGCGTCGCGGGGGGTATCCGCGTTAGCGCGGACTCTCAGCGTGCGCGCTTCATCCGCCCACCCGAGCAGCTCGGAGTACGACTGGTAGAGCGGTGCCTGCGAAGCAGCAAGGGTACCGTTCGTCACGCGGACCACCTCGCTCGGAACGGTCGATAGATCTCCGGGGAAAACCCGGCCGGTCGCGCCGTCGAGCGTGAGCCAGTCACCTTCATTGATCACCGTTCCATCGACGCTGAACGATTTGTGCTCGAGGTTGACGTGGATCTCCTTGCACCCGACGATCGCGCATTTCCCCATTCCGCGGGCGACGACGGCGGCGTGGCTGGTCATCCCGCCACGCGCCGTGAGGACGGCGCGCGCCGCCACGATCCCGTGAAAATCCTCTGGAGTCGTTTCGTCGCGCACGAGGATCACGCTCTCTCCGGCGAGTGCGCGTTGCACCGCGGTGTCAGGATCGAAAACAGCGCGACCGCTCGCGGCGCCCGGGCTCGCCGGCAGACCCTGACATAACGGCGTCGCGCGAATCGATGGGTCGATGATCGGATGAAGGAGCTGGTCCAGGTCCCCCGGCGGAACCCGCAGCACCGCTTCGTCGCGTCCGATCAGTCCCTCGTTCACCATGTCGCGCGCGATGCGTACCGCCGCCGCGGCGGTGCGCTTTCCGCTCCGCGTCTGGAGGAGATAGAGTTTCCCCCGCTCGACGGTGAACTCGAGGTCCTGCATGTCGTTGTAATGCTGCTCGAGCCGGTCCTGGGTTGCGATCAGCTCCTTGTAGGCGCCCGGCAGGCTCTCCGCCATTTGGTCGATGTCGAGAGGCGTTCTGATGCCGGCGACCACATCTTCGCCCTGCGCGTTGACGAGAAACTCTCCGTAGAAACGCTTCTCTCCCGTCGACGGGTTTCGCGTGAAGGCGACACCGGTGCCGGAGTCGTTGCCGAGATTTCCGAACACCATCGACACAATATTAACCCCCGTGCCGAGATCTTCAGGAATATCGTGCACTTTGCGGTAATCTCGCGCCTTTTTGAGCGTCCACGATTTCCACACCGCCTCGATTGCGCCCCACAGCTGTGCGACGGGATCACGCGGAAAGTCGGTACCGGTCCGATTCTTCACCAGCGCCTTGTACTCCTCGGCGAGGTTGCGGAGCACATCTTCCTGCAGGTCGGCATCGCTGTCGACCCCGGCGGTCATCCGCTTCGCCTTGAGCAGGTGCTCGAAATCGTGACTGGAGACTCCAAGCACCACGTCGGAGTACATCTGGATGAACCTTCGGTAGGAATCATAAGCGAAGCGGGCGTCCCTGCTCTGCGCCGCGAGTCCGGCAACGGTGCGGTCGTTCAATCCCAGATTGAGAATTGTCTCCATCATGCCGGGCATCGAGACCGCCGCGCCCGACCGGACCGAGACGAGCAGCGGATTCTTCGGGTCGCCCAGCTTTTTGCCGGTCGCCTCTTCCAGTCTCGCGATGTTGCCTTCAACCTCGGCGCGGAGCTTATCGGAGTACCTGCCGGTGTCGAGATACCGAACGCACTCCCCGGCCGAGATCGTAAATCCCGCCGGAACAGGAACGCCGAGGTTGGTCATCTCGGCGAGGTTCGCTCCCTTGCCGCCGAGCGTGGTCTTCATCTCGCGCGTGCCTTCGGCGGCGCCATTGCCGAAGAAGTAGACGGACTGCGCCACGCCGGTCAGCAGCCGCAGCCGAAGCGGAGCTTCTCCGGATCGGCGGGAGGAGGAGTCGGATAGTCGCCCGAGAAGCAGGCATGACAGAATCCGGACGGTCCGCCCGGCACCGACTCCAGCATTCCGTCAAGCGACAGATACCCGAGCGTGTCGGCGCCAACCTGATTCGCGATGCCCTCGATGCTCATGTTCGCGGCGATCAGCTCTTCGCGCGTCGGTGTATCGAT
>JBDSRC010000266.1:0-5400 GCA_039929505.1 Gemmatimonadaceae bacterium | reverse complement strand
GGGCTGCAGCGGCCGAGATCGGTGGCGGTGCTCAGGGCTTCGCGTGCGACGTGAGCGACACGGCGCAGGTGGCGAAGCTCGTTGCAGATGTCGAAGCTGCCTTCGGCTCGATCGACATCCTGGTCAACAATGCCGGCATCACCCGCGACAATCTCGTCATGCGGCTGAAGGACGAGGACTGGGACTCGGTTCAAAACGCCAACCTGCGTGGGGCCTTTGCCTCCATCAGGGCCGTTTCGCGGGGAATGATGAAGCGGCGTTCCGGACGGATCATCAACGTGGCAAGCATCGTCGGGCTGATCGGCAACAAGGGGCAGGCGAACTACGCGGCCAGCAAGGCTGGCCTTATCGCGCTCACCAAGACCGTCGCCAAGGAGCTCGGCTCTCGCAACATCCTCGTGAACGCCGTCGCTCCCGGATTCATCGAAACCGAGATGACCGCGGCCATGACCCCGGAAGCCCGCGAAGCGCTCGGCAAACAGATTGCACTTGAGAGGCTGGGGACCACGAACGATGTGGCCGCAGCCGTCACTTTCCTTGCCTCCGACCTTGCGTCTTACATCACCGGGCAGGTTTTCGTCGTCGATGGTGGGATGGTTATGTAACTTTCTGTCAGATATTCGCTTAGGTATATTTCAGGACACCCCATAAACACGAGGAAATCCAGCAAATGGCCGACAATTCGAACAAGGTCAAGGACATCATCGAGAAGGAGCTCGGCGTGGAGCGCGAGAAGCTGACGAACGAGGCGAGCTTTATCGAGGATCTCGGTGCGGACAGCCTCGACATCGTGGAGCTGGTGATGGAGTTCGAGAAAGAGTTCAACATCGACATTCCTGACGAGGATGCCGAGAAGCTCCGCACGGTAGGGGACGCGCTCGGCTATCTGAACCAGAAGGTCGGAGCGTAATGAAGCGAAGGGTCGTCGTCACCGGCATGGGGGCCATCACCCCCGTGGGTAACGACGTGGCGACGACGTGGAAAGCTTTGATCGCGGGCAAATCCGGCACGGCTCCGATCACCAAGTTCGACGCTTCGAAGTTCCCGGTGCGATTCGCCGCTGAGGTGAAGGGCTTCAACGCCCTCGACTTCATGGACAGGAAGGAGGCGAAGCGGGCGGACCATTACACGCAGTATGCGGTTGCCGGCGCGCGTCAGGCGATGACTGATGCGGGGCTCGGCAACGGCATCAACGGCATGGATCCCGACCGCATTGGCGTCATCATCGGCTCTGGAATCGGCGGGCTCAAAAGCTTCGAGGAACAGCACGACGTCTATCGCGAGCGCGGGGTCGGGAAGATCTCGCCGTTCTTCATCCCGATGTTCATCGCCGACATCGCCGCTGGAATTGTCTCGATGCAGTTCAATGCAAAGGGCCCAAACTACGCCACCGTATCGGCTTGCGCCACTAGTGCTCATGCGATAGGTGATGCATACCGGACGATTCAATATGGCGACGCCGACGTCATGATCACTGGCGGTGCCGAGGCGACGGTAACTCCCATGGCAATCGGTGGATTCGCCAACATGAAGGCGCTTTCGGAGCGGAACGACAGCCCGGAGACGGCGTCGCGTCCCTTCGACGCAACACGCGATGGGTTCGTGATGGGCGAAGGTTCCGGCATCGTCATCCTCGAGGAGCTCGAGCACGCGCTCGCGCGCGGCGCGCGGATCTACGCGGAGATCGTGGGCTACGGAGCGACCGGCGACGCCTATCACCTCACCGCGCCCGCGCCCGACGGCGAGGGAGCACAGCGCGCCATGAAGCGCGCGCTCAAGGACGCCGGGCTCACCCCAGCTGATGTCCAGTACATCAACGCCCATGGAACCTCGACCCCCGCCAACGATTTCAATGAGACGCGGGCGATCAAGGCTGTGTTCGGGGATGAAGCGAAGAAGGTGAACGTCAGCTCGACCAAGTCCGCCACGGGCCACATGCTGGGCGCCGCCGGCGCCGTGGAGTTCATCATCAGCTCGCTGGTGGTCGGCAATGGTGTCATTCCGCCGACGATCAATTACCAGACGCCTGATCCGGAGCTCGATCTGAACTATACCCCGAACACCAGTGTCGACCGCGATGTCAGCGCGGTGCTCAGCAACAGCTTCGGCTTCGGTGGACACAACACCACCCTCGCCGTCAAGCGCTTCGAAAGCTGAATCCGATGAAGCGGGAGGTCTCAGTTGACCTCGGCCGAATCGCCGACAGCGACGTCAGGGCGATCGGCGAAAAGGTCGTTGCCGGCACGCGGCTGTCCCAGGCCGATGCGCTCGTCCTTTTCACGTCACCCGACCTGCTCGGCGTGGGCCTGCTTGCCGATTACGCCAATCGCCGGAAACACGGCGATGTCGTCACGTTCGCTGCCAATCAGCACATAAATCCCACCAACGTGTGCTATCTCCGGAAGACGTGTGTGTTCTGCTCGTTCGCGCGGCTCCCGAAGGAAGAAGGCGCGTATCATTACAGCCTCGACGAGGTGTTCGCCGAAGCGCAGGCAGCCGACAATGGTCTGACGCGGGAGTTCCACATCGTCGGCGGGCTCGATATGAAGGCGGGCCTTCAATACTACAGCGACGTATTCAGGGGACTGAAGACCCGCCATCCGCACGTCCACATCAAGGCGCTGACGGCAGTGGAGATCGCGCACATCGCGCGGATCGACAAGATGTCCATCGAGGATGTGCTCATCGCGCTTCGCGAGGCGGGACTCGACACGCTTCCGGGTGGAGGTGCCGAAGTGTTCGGACGGGGCGTCAGAATGGCGATCGCGGACAAGAAGCTGGCAGCAGAAGACTGGATCGACGTCCACCGCACCGCGCACCGGCTCGGGATCCGCTCCAACTGCACCATGCTCTACGGCCACGTCGAGACGATCCAGGATCGCGTCGATCACCTCTCGATGCTGCGCGATCTGCAGGATGAGTCGGGAGGCTTCCTTGCGTACATCCCGCTCGCATACCATCCGGACAACAACGAGCTCGGCATCGAGCTCGGACGGCAGGGAACGGCGACCACGGGCTTCGACGATCTTCGCAATCTCGCGGTGGGGCGACTCTTCCTCGACAACTTCGATCACGTCAAAACACACTGGATCATGGTGACGCCGTTTCTGTCGCAAACGGCACTGGCGTTCGGCGTCAACGATCTCGAGGGCACCGTCGTTCGCGAGAAGATCTATCACGAGGCGGGCGCTCACACCGCGCAGGGGCAGACGCTCGACGAGCTGCTGGATCTCATCAGGTCAGCGGGGAAGATCCCGGCCGAGCGCGATTCGTTCTACACGATCCTCCGCATGTTCGATGCGGCGGAGCCGGTCGCGGCGTGATGCGCATCGGCCGCATTCCCTACATCAACTGCTACCCGGTCTACGGCGCGCTCGACCGCGGACTTGTCAAGCTCGATGCTGAGCTGGTGGATGGAGTGCCGACCGATCTCAACCGGCGCATGACGGCGGGAGAGCTGGACGTCAGCGTGGTGTCGGCTGTCGAGTACGCGCGCGATTCCGGGCGATACCTGCTGCTGCCCGACCTCGCGATCTCCTGCGACGGCCCCGTGCGCAGCGTGATGCTTTTCTCGGGCAGACCTGCGCCGGAGCTCGGCGGCCGCCGCGTCATCGTGAGCCGCAGCTCGATGACCAGCGTCGCGCTCCTCGAGCTGCTGTTCGACCACGTCTGGCACGTGAAGCCGCAGTTCGTGCCGGGCGACGCCGAGGTGAGCGACGTTGTGCGGCACGACGTCGGCGATGCTGACGCGCGGCTTGTGATTGGCGACGCCGCGCTCCTGCTCGGATCGAGTTCAACCGCCCGCTACCAATACTCGTACGATCTCGGGCAGGTGTGGAAGCAATGGACTGGCCAGCCGTTCGTATTCGCGGTGTGGGTCGCGCAGCGGACGACCAACGTGAAGCAAGCTCTTATCGCCCACGCCGCGCTGATGGAATCCCGGGACTGGGGACTCGCACACCTTCCCGAGCTGGCGAGACAGGCCAATGCCGCGACGGGCGTCGATGAAACGTTGTGCGGGGAATATCTTTCAGGGTTGGATTACAGTTTGTCTTATCCGCACCTTGCGGGGCTGACCGAGTTCTACCGCCGGCTCGTCGAGCGCGGACGCATCCCGAACGGGACTCTCACTTTCCTTCCCGCCGCATGAGCGAAACACGCGATCTGCTCGACTTCTACACCAACGCTCCGCTGCTCGAGCTCGGCGTCGAGGCGGATCGCGCCCGGCAGCGGCTGCACCCGGGCAACACGGTCACGTACATCATCGATCGGAACATCAACTACACCAACGTGTGTGTGGCCGACTGCGGCTTCTGCGCATTTGCGCGACGCCCGAAGCACGGCGAAGGCTATACGCTGTCATTCGAGCAGATCGGTGCGAAGATCGATGAGGCAAAATCTCTGGGCGGCGTGCAGATTCTGATCCAGGGTGGACACAATCCGTACATACCGTTCGAGTGGTACCTGGACCTCATGCGGTACATCAAGCGCAACCATCCGATCCACATCCACGGGTTCAGCCCGAGCGAAGTGGATTTCTTCGCGAAGCTGTTTCGCATGGACGCTCTCGAGGTCATCAGAGAGCTGCGCAAGGCGGGACTCGATTCGATACCAGGCGGCGGCGGCGAGATTCTGGTGCAGCGCGTTCGCGACATCGTCGCACCCAAGAAAGCGGGCGCCGACCGCTGGCTCGAGATCATGGAGCTGGCGCACAACGAGGGGATGAAGACGTCGGTGACCATGATGTACGGGTTGGGAGAGACCCTCGCCGAGCGGCTGGAGCATCTCGAGCGCGTGAAGGAAGTGCAGGCGAGAACCGGCGGGTTCACTGCTTTCATCTGCTGGCCGCTTCAGCCCGAGAACACTCCGACGATGTCGCACCAGCCGAAAACCGGAGCGACCGAATACCTGCGCACCGTCGCCTTCGCGCGAGTCGTTCTCGACAACGTCCCGAATATTCAGTCCAGCTGGGTGACGATGGGCATGAAGATCGGGCAGATCGCCCTCCGCTTCGGCTGCAATGACTTCGGGTCGCTGATGATCGAGGAGAACGTGGTGTCGGCCGCCAATACCACGAACCGCACATCGACCGGGGAGATGGAGCGCCTTATCCGCGACGCCGGATTCACCCCGGCGCGCCGGCGACAGGACTACACTCTGCTCGTGAGCGATGTGGCAGCGCGAGCAGATGCCGCGTGAAACCACGGGAGTGCCTTCAAGCGAGCAGCCGGGCGGAGACTACCGGGTAGGAGTAGGGTACGACTCTCACCGGTTTGCTCCCGGCCGCCCCCTCATTCTTGGGGGAGTTCGAATCAAATCCGATGTCGGCCTCCTCGGACACTCTGATGCCGATGCAGTGTGTCACGCCATCACGGACGCAATCCTCGGCGCCGCTGGCCT
>JBDSRC010000265.1:0-6484 GCA_039929505.1 Gemmatimonadaceae bacterium | reverse complement strand
CCGCGGTCGTCACCACATCGTCCACCAGCACGAGATGACTCCCTCTGATTCTGTCGCGGTCCCGGTCGAGGAGTTGGAACGAACCTGCAACGTTGCCAACTCGCTCCTCGGGTGTCAACTCCGTCTGTGAACGGGTTGCGCGCGACCTTGTGAGGACATCGCGCCAAACGGGAATCTGCCACTGACCGGCAAGCTCCTCGCCCAAGAGAGCGCTCTGGTTGTAACCGCGCTCGCGCATACGCGGCTGAGCGAGCGGAACCGGCACGATTGCCGCGCGCTCCTCGACGACGTCCCGAGGCCACGCCAGTCGGCCCATCCGCTCTGCCATCGCCGAGGCAACCCTTGTCCACCCTCTGTACTTGAGGGCGTGAACTATCGACGATGCGGGCTCGACCGGCATCCAGCATACCGATCTCACTGCGCGCACGAACGGAGGGAGCAGCTCGCACCACTGACAGGAGAGCGAACGAATTGGATGCCCGCATCGGTCGCACCGCGGGGACGGCAGCAAGGGCAACCGCGACCAGCAAAGTCTGCACACGATGCCGGGATCACGCTCGCGAAGCAGCGCCTCGCACGACACGCATGCGCGCGGGAGCAAGAGGTCGACAGCGGTCGCGAGATGCGCCCGCAGCGTCCACCTCTTGTTGACGGTTAGCCCAGGGATTCTCTCATCGCGATCCTGTCCGCCTCCACTCCGAACCATTGCCGGAAGGAGAGCGCGCCCTGCTCGAGGAGCATCGCCATTCCATCGCGCGCGACATTCCCTCTCTCTCTGAGCGAGCGCACCCACGGCGTCTCACCACGGCGATAGACGAGATCCATTATCGCCGCACGCCCCGGGATCGCGCCGACTTCCAGCGGGTGGTTGTCGTCGTGCTGTCCAATGGGGGTCGCATTCACGATCAGGCGCGCCCTTCCCGCCGCGTCGCGTGCGGCTGGCTCAACCATCGCGATCCCTGGAAATCTTTTCGCGAGGAGCGCGGCGCGCAGGGCATCCCGACTCGAGACCGACGCGCGGGCACCCGGCCAGCGCTCGATTGCGGCGAGCACCGCGGCAGCGGCGCCGCCGGCTCCGAGGACGAGAACTTCGATCCCCGTGACTTCCCCGCCAAGCAACTCGGTGGCGGCGATGGAGAAACCCTCGACATCGGTGTTGTCACCATGGAGCCGGCCGCTGTCCATCCAGAACGTGTTCACGGCGCCGACTCTCCGAGCGAGAGGCGTCAGCTCATCGCACGCCTTGCGGACAGCGACCTTGTGGGGGCGCGTGACATTTCCCGCGACATTCTCCAGTCGGATCGCTTCGATCGCGCCCGGGAGCTTGTCGGGAAGAACGTCGAGGGTCTCGTATGAAAGTCGAATTCCCGCCGAGCTGAGCGCGGCGCGCTGAAAGACCGGCGAAAGGGAGCTGCCGACCTGACTTCCGAGGAGCACCAATCGGGAAGGAAGCTCCCGCGTCTTCATCGGCGGTCAGAGTTTGAGTCGATCGAAAACCTTCCCGAGGTATCGCTCGAGCGCATCCGCCGTATCACGGTAGCCGGAGAGATCGCCGCCGAACGGATCGTTGATACCCGGGCTGTCCGCCCCGAGCGCGTACTGATCCAGGACGTGAGCCTTTCCGCGGCCGCCCATCTGCTTCACCTGTTCGAGGTGCGCCGGGGTCATCACGAAAATGAGATCGGCTTCGGATACGATCTCCGGCGTGAGCACGCGCGCGCGGTGACCAGTCAGGTCGATTTCCCGCTCCATTCCAACGAGCAAGGCTCCGTCGGACGCGGGCGAATTCTCCCAGGCGTTCGTCCCGGCGCTCGATATCGTCACATCGGTCAGGCCTCGCTTCTTCGCTAGCCGCCGGGCGAGCGCCTCCGCCAGCGGGCTACGGCAGGTATTCCCGGTGCAGACAAAAAGAATATTCATCGCCTATGCGTCACCGATCAGATCCGGGACGCACTCCCTGAGTTGCGCCGCGGAGATTGCGCCTGGCCGTATCACCCGCGGTCTCCGGCCCGTGCAATCGACCACCGTCGATGGCTCGGACTCCCGAAGCCTGCCGCCGTCGAGAACTCTGAGCGTCCCGCGAGCGATCGCGTCACTCCACTGCGAAACGATCTGATCGGCGGCTGTCGCCGGCGGAATACCCGGACGGTTGGCGCTCGTCGACGTTATCGGCTCGCCGTGCGCGAGTATCAGGCGAGAGAGCGAGCGATGTGGCGTCCAGCGAACGGCCACTCCGCCTTCTGGCCCGCGGAGCCTATCGGGAACCCGGCGCTCGCCTCCCGGAAGAACCAAAGTCAGCGGCCCCGGCCAGAAGCGCGCGGCAAGCGTCGACGCGTAGCTCGTGAGCTTCAGCTCCAGTCGCGTGATCATCTCGCTGGCGGCGACGAGGAGAAGAAACGGCTTGCCGGGTGGACGCCCTTTCAGCTCAACCAGCTGCTCGACCGACCTCTCGTCGACGGCCCCGCCAAAGCCGTACACGGTTTCCGTCGGATACGCGAGCACTCTTCCCGTCGCCAGATGCGCGAGCGTGCCATTGATCGCTCTTTCCACTTCCTCAGGCGACCAGAACGGCACGACGAGCGGCGGCAAGGTCATTCGCGGAAGATACTCAGCGCCTCCACTAACGCGAAGTCAGATTCCGTGGTGATCTTTGCCGCGCGCTCGCTTCCTTGGACCGCGACGATCTGCACATTGAGGTGCTCGCACAGTGCCGCGTCGTCGTGTGCAGTGCGATGGACTTCGCGCGCATCACGGTGAGCCTGCTCGAGGATCTTTCGCGGGAACCCCTGGGGAGTCTGCGCCCTCCACAAGCCCGCACGCTCGACGGTAATGACGACTCTGTTTTGCGAGTCGACGCGCTTCAGCGTGTCCGTCACCGGTATGGCGGCGACGGCGACGTGTCCGGCACGCGCCTCCTGGATCACGCGATTTATGGTGTCGCTGGACACCAGCGGACGCGCGGCATCGTGAACGATCACTATCTCGCACTCCGTCGGAAGATCCTCCATGCCGTTGGCTACCGACTCCGTGCGGTGCCTGCCACCGACGGACAGAAGAAGCCGGTCGGCGTCGCATTGAAAGATCCACGGTGGTGGATCGCCGACGTGCTCGCGCGGCAGCACGCATACGACCATCGCCACGTCCTTGCGCGCCTGGAACGTCTGAAGGCTGTGGAGAAGCATCGGCTTTCCAGCGACCCACCGGAACTGTTTCAGCTCCGAGGATTTCGTCCGGGTTCCGCTCCCCGCCGCGACGATGATGACGCCGACGTCAGCTTTCACTGTCCGCTTGTCCCGATCTGGAATTTCGTGCGCAGCTTCATTCAGGAAGGAAAGAGCTGGCGAAAGAGTGAATCGAGCGTGCGCACTCCCACGACTTCGATGCCCTGAGTCCCGCGCTTGGGAATTCCCCGCTCCGCCATGTAGGCGTGCGTCATTCCCATCTTCGCGGCCTCGCCCAATCGCCGCTCAGTCTGAGACACCGGTCGGATCTCGCCGCCCAGCCCGACCTCACCGAGAAAGATCGCGGAGCTGCTGACGGGACGATCGAATACGCTCGAAGCCAGAGCCGAGGCAACGGCGAGATCTCCGGCAGGCTCCTGCATGCGCACCCCTCCGACGACGTTGAGAAACACATCGAGCTGAGAGAACGATAATCCGGCCCGCTTGTCGAGAACAGCCAGCAGGAGCGCGAGCCGGCGTCCGTCGTAACCGGTGCTGACCCGCTGGGGCGTCCCGTAACCGGCCTTGGCGGCGAGGCCCTGAATCTCGATCAGAACCGGGCGCGACCCCTCGATCAGAGCGGTCACTGCACTCCCCGATGTGTCGCTGAGACGCTCGCCGAGGAACAGGTCCGAAGGATTCTCGACCGCGATGAGCCCCTGCTCGGTCATCCTGAACACCCCAATCTCGTCGACGCTGCCGAAACGATTCTTGGTCGCGCGCAGCACCCGGTGCTCGAGCATTCCTTCGCCCTCGAAGTAGATCACCGTGTCGACGATGTGCTCGAGCGTCTTGGGCCCGGCGATCCCGCCGCCCTTGGTGACATGGCCCACCGCGAAAATCGTCGTCTCGGTTTCCTTGGCAAAACGCATCAGCCTGGCAGCGCACTCGCGGACCTGTCCCACGTTTCCCGGCGCTCCCTCGAGGTCGCTGGTGAAAATCGTCTGGATGGAGTCGATGATTATCGCGTCGAGCCGCAGTGATCCCGCCGTGGCGAGAATGGTCTCGAGCAGCGTCTCGTTGAGCAGCGCCACATCCTCGGCCGAGCTATCCAGGCGCTCTGCGCGGAGCTTCACCTGAAGGGCGGATTCTTCTCCGGAGACGTAGAGCGTCTTGTGTCCTGCCTCCTGGAGCTTTCCCGCGACCTGCAGCAGCAGCGTCGACTTTCCGATTCCGGGCTCGCCGCCCACGAGGATCATCGATCCGGGGACAATTCCCCCGCCGAGGACGAAGTCGAATTCCTTGATGCCGGTCTTGAGCCGGCGGCCGGCCGACGTCTTGATGTCCCGCAGGCGCGGCGTGGGAGCAACGCTTCCGCCCTCGGACATCGAACGCTGTCCCTGCATGCGCCGTGAAGATGCCGACGCCGAGGCGCGCGAGGTCGCCATCTCCTCGACGAGGGAGTTCCACTCTCCGCACACGTCGCAGCGCCCGGCCCACTTCGGATGCTCGGCGCCGCAGTTGGTGCATCGATAAACTGTTTTCGCCTTGGGGCTCACGTCGTCGCTAGGCGGAGCGAAAGGTTTTCGAAGCGCGTGTACGTCTTGTTGAAGTACAGATTCACAAATCCCGTCGGACCGTTTCGCTGTTTCCCGACGATGATCTCGGCGCGGCCCTCGAGAGAGTTGCCGTCCTTGTCGGTTGGCCCGTCGTAAACCTCCTGCCGGTAAATGAACATCACGAGATCTGCATCCTGCTCGATTGCCCCGGACTCGCGCAGATCCGAGAGCTGCGGCCGCTTGTTCTCACCGGTGCGCTGCTCAGGCGCGCGTGACAACTGCGAGAGCGCGACGACGGGAACACGCAGCTCGCGCGCTAGAGCCTTCAGTGAGCGCGAGATGTAGCTGATCTCCTGCTGTCTGCTTTCGGTGTTCGTCGGCCCCTGCATCAGCTGCAGGTAGTCGATGACCACCATGCCGATGTTGTTCTCCATCTTGAGGCGCCGCGCCTTGGACCGCATCTCGAGCAACGTCATCGCAGGTGTGTCATCAATCCAGATCGGGGCATGGCTGAGGATTCCAGCAGCGCGCCCAAGTCGCACGAACTCTTCATCGTGCAGCTTCCCTTTCCGCAGACGTTGCGCGTCCACCCGCCCCTCGGATGTGAGGAGACGCTGCACCAGCTGCTCCTTGCTCATTTCGAGCGAGAAGAATGCGACGGGCACGTTGTGATCGAGCGCGGCATTCTGGGCGATGTTCAGCACGAATGCCGTCTTTCCCATTGAAGGGCGACCGGCGACGATGATGAGATCGGATGGCTGAAAACCTGCCGTCAGCTCGTCGAGATCCTTGAACCCGCTCGCGACGCCCGTAATCGATCCACCGCCGCGCTGGATCTCCTCGATGCGCTCCATCGTCGGCCAGAGAAGCTCCTTGATCCGCATGAAGCTTTCGGATCCGCGGCTCTGGTTGACCTCGAAGATCTTGTGCTCGGCTGCGTCGAGCAGCTCAGTCGCTGGTGCCGCCGATTCAAAAGCCTCGGTAACGATCGCGGTCGACGCTTCGATGAGACGCCGGCGCAGCGCTTTTTCCCGAACGATCTTGGCATGATACTCGATGTTCGCCGCGGTCGGCACCGCGTCGACGAGAAATCCTATGTAATCCTTGCCGCCACTCGACTCGAGGGTCCCCGTCCGGCCCAGCTCCTCGGAGAGCGTCAGCGGATCGACTACATCACCACGCTCCGAGAGCGCGACCATCGCGCGAAAAATCCGGCGGTGCCCCTCGCGATAGAACATCGTGTCGTCGACGAACTCGGTGGCCCGGAGAATCGCGTCCGGATCCATGAGCATTGCCGACAGCACCGCCTGCTCCGCGTCTTCGGAATAGGGCGGCCGCCGGTCGCGGTACGGATCACGAACCGGTGGCGCTATCGAGTACTCTACGGGCGAGTTTGACATCTTCCCAAGTGGGGCGCTTCCAGGCTGGATTGCGGAGTAGCGCGGCGGGGTGGTAGGTAACCACCAGCGGCGTACCGTGGTACCGATGAACGAGCCCACGAAGTTGTCCCAGTGGGGTCTTCGTTTGCAATAGCGTTTGTGCGGCGAAAGTTCCGAACGCAACGATCACCTTCGGTTTGATCAGCTCGAGCTGCCGGATGAGGTACGGGCTGCACGCCTCTACTTCCTCCGGCTGGGGATTCCGGTTGCCTGGCGGGCGGTGCTTGAGGACATTCACGATGAACACCTCTTCCCTCTTCAGGTCGATCGCGGCGAGGATCTTCGTGAGAAGCTGCCCGGCCTGCCCGACAAACGGACGACCCGT
>JBDSRC010000264.1:0-2972 GCA_039929505.1 Gemmatimonadaceae bacterium | reverse complement strand
CCGCCCTTTTCGCCGAGTGCGGCGGCGCAAATCATCGCCTGCGCTCCGGCAACGTGGCCGACCATCTCGCCGAAGGTCCGAACGTCGTGGGTCGGTCGAAAGGCATAGTCTTTCTCGGGCATTTGTTCGGCGGCAGTGATGATGTAGTTCGTCATCGCCTGCCACATCCCTTTCGCCGCCCCGACGGCGAGTCCTGGAGTCGCGCTGGCGGTCTGTTGGGCTTGAGCGGGTACGGCGAAGACGAACGGCAGAAGCAGTACGAAGCGTTTCATGGACGGACTCCGGATGAAGTTGTCGCCCTCACGCTTACGGGCTGTTCGGGCGGAGTCCAAGGTATGACCCGGCGCCAGCGCTTGCAAACATCGCGACCCGGTTTGTCCCGCCTGATGGCACCGGGCTCTACATTAACCGCGCCCGCGCGGCTTTACCCTTGCGTGGCTTCCGGCAAGCGTAATTCGCACGACCGCCCACAACGAGGTGCGACCGAATGACGTCTCCCGCTCCGCAGCTTCCAGACAGAGTAGGCTTTCACCCTGACGGTCCGCCGCCATTCACTCCCTACATTGCGGCCGAAACCAGGCTGCGCGAGCTGACTCCGCTTCCAGTCATCGTCGGCGCGCTGCTGGGCCTGATCTTTGGTGCGTCGTCACTTTACCTGGTTCTCAAGGTGGGCCTTACCGTCAGCGCGTCGATTCCGGTGGCGGTGATTTCACTGACCGTCTTCAAGCTGCTCGCGCGCCTGGGTGCGAGAGAAGCAACAATACTCGAGCACAACATCGTGCAGACGGCGGGATCAGCTGGCGAGTCGATCGCCTTCGGTATCGGCGTCACCATGCCCGCCATTCTGATCCTCGGATTCGATCTCGAGATCACCCGCGTGATGCTCGTCGCGATTCTTGGCGGGCTCCTCGGCATCCTGATGATGATTCCGTTGCGGCGCGCGCTCATTGTCGCGCAGCACGGATTGCTCAAGTATCCTGAAGGAACGGCGTGCGCCGAGGTGTTGAAAGCAGGGGCATCGCCGGAGTCGCAGGCGGCGGCCTCGCCTGAGGCGCGGCGAGAGCGCGAGAGGCTGGGTGGCGCGATGAGCGCCAGAACGATCTTCACCGGGTTCGGTCTCGCGCTGGTTTACAAGACCGCGATGGTCGCCTTCAGGTCGTGGAAGGAAGTACCAGAAAAGATTTTCGGCGCGCCTTTCAGGGGCGCGTCCGTCTCGGCGGAAATCTCGCCCGAGCTCCTCGGCGTCGGCTACATCATCGGGCCGCGCATCGCCGGTATCATGTGCGCCGGCGGAGTGCTCGCGTACTTGGTGCTCATTCCCATGATCAGCTTCTTCGGCCAGTCACTCGGAACGCCGCTCGCTCCGGAGAGCACGATTCTCATACGCGACATGAGTCCCGGTGACATCAGGAACGCCTACATCCTCTACATCGGTGCCGGCGCTGTCGCCGCCGGCGGCCTGATCAGTGTCTTCCGCTCACTGCCGACGATAGTTCATGGAATTCGCGGCGGGATGGGCGACTTCAAGTCGTCCAAGACCGCCGTTGCTCCGAGCACTCTCCGCACGAACAGGGACATATCGCTGAAAGTCGTGCTCATCGGCATCATCGCTCTCATCGTCGTCATCGCTTTTGCCAATCCTCTCTACATTGGTGGAACGCCGGCGCTGGCGAGACTCGCCGCGGCATTCCTGATCATCGTCTTCGGATTTCTCTTCGTCACGGTGTCTGCGCGCCTCACCGGCGAGATCGGATCCTCCTCGAACCCGATTTCCGGGATGACGGTGGCGACGCTGCTCCTCACCTGTCTCACGTTCGTCGTCCTCGGCTGGACCGGCAGCAACTATTACGTGACGGCTCTCTCGATTGGAGCGATCGTCTGCATCGCCGCATCCAATGGAGGCACGACCGCGCAGGATCTGAAGACGGGATTTCTCGTGGGCGCGACGCCGCGCTCGCAGCAGATCGCCATCCTCATCGGCGCG
The DNA here is from genome assembly GCA_039929505.1 of Gemmatimonadaceae bacterium. Taxonomy (GTDB): domain Bacteria; phylum Gemmatimonadota; class Gemmatimonadetes; order Gemmatimonadales; family Gemmatimonadaceae; genus UBA4720. The sequence goes on along the minus strand of JBDSRC010000264.1, from coordinate 988 downwards.
CTCGTTTCTGCTCTCGCGCTCGGGCCGATTCTGCTCAAGCTGAATTCAGCGGGGTCGGTGTATGTGTCCGTGTCGGCACCCGCCGCGGGTCTTTCCACCGGCAGAGTACAGCCTGGCGAGCGAGCCGACGTGAGCACGCTTACGCGAAGGGAGAAAGTCGAAGGCACGCTCGCCGGCGGGGCTCCTGACACCAGGGAGTATTTCGTCTGGCACCGGCAGGATCCATCAGGCGGGAACGCCGAGAAGTATCTGGTCGATGACAGCGGCACGCCGGTATTCTTCGTGGATCCCGGAATCAACGGCACGATCCGCAAGCTTCCGAGCGGGATCGACGTCCCGAAATTCGACGCGCCAAAAGCGACGCTCATGTCGTACATCATCAAGGGAATACTGGGCGGCCAGCTGCCGTGGGGGCTGGTGCTGCTCGGTGCGATGATCGCGATCACCCTGGAGATGTCGGGGATCCCATCGCTCGCCTTTGCCGTCGGCGTGTATCTGCCCCTTTCGACGTCGATGCCGATCTTCATCGGCGGAATCATTCGCTGGCTGGTTGACCGCTGGATCGCGCGCAAGCACGCAGGCGCGCACCTCACCCGCGATCAACTGGTCGCAGAGGGAGACAAGAGTCCCGGGGTGCTGATGGCGTCGGGCTACATCGCCGGCGGTGCGATCGCCGGAATCCTCATTGCCTTCCTGGCCGGCGTTCCCGCGATGGCGGGCTTCAACGCGCGAATCACCAGCATGAGCGAAGGAAACCCGCTGCATGCGGGTGCCGCATCGGATGTGCTGTCGCTCATCCCGTTCGCGATTCTGGTGGTCGTGTTGTATCTGACAGGCCGAGAGAAGATTCTGGCGGCAAGGCCAGCGACGTAACGGCCGCTAGGGATTCTTCGGCGTTCCGAGCATCGCATCATGATCGTGCTCCATGTGGTCGTCGTGCCATATGGAGCGCAGATCATTTCCCGCGAAGACGTTGGCGTGCACCATC
>JBDSRC010000263.1:0-8126 GCA_039929505.1 Gemmatimonadaceae bacterium | reverse complement strand
GCCTCCCACTCCGAGCGACCCCGAACGTCGATCACCGCCACATCACCGCTCTCGATCCGCTCAGCCAGCTCAGGAGCGGCAATCTGTTGCACGGTCGCGAGCTTGCCGCCAGAGGCCGACCACGCCTCGGTCACGTCGGTGCCAAAGTAGCCGGCCACCCGGTCGAGGCCGATCATCGCGAGGTCACGCACCGCCTCGTCGATGCAGCGAGAGCACGCCGCGTCCACGATGAGATAGAAATCCCGATCGAACGGCAGGAGCCAGCCGGCCCAGGTGTTGAACGCCTTGTTGAGCGGGATGTTGATCGTCCCCGGGATGTGGCCGCTGGCGAAATCGGGCGCCGGCCGGGTGTCGACAATGATCTCCCGCTTCCGCACCAATGCATCGACTGCGGCCGGCGGGCACAGCTCGGGACGACGGAAGCGGCCGAGGATCCGCGGCCCTTCCTTGTTGATCCGCTTCATCTCGGCGAAGTACTTCGGTGGCTCGGGCTGGCCCGCGAGAACGAGCTGTACGAACTCGTCCTCGTCCTCCACTCCGAGTCCCCAGTTGGCGATCTTCTCATAACCGAGCGTCGAGAACGGCACCGCGCCGAGCGCTTTGCCGCAGGCCGAGCCGGCGCCGTGCCCTGGCCAGATCTGGATGTAGTCGGGAAGCTGCTTGAATTTCTGGAGGCTCCGAAACAGCGTGCGGGCGCTCGCCTCCATCGTGCCCGAAATCTTCGCCGCCTTCTCGAGCAGGTCGGGCCGGCCGACGTCACCGACGAAGACGAAGTCGCCGGTGATCGCCCCCATTGGCTTGTCGGTGGCGGGCGTGTCGGTGACGATGAAAGTGACGTGCTCCGGGGTGTGACCGGGCGTGTGCAACACCTCGAACTTCAGGTTCCCGACCATGAAGGTGTCGCAATCGTGAATGAGCGTCGCCCCAGCTTCCCTCGCGAAGGCGTATTTCCACGAGGCATCCCCTTCGTCGGACAGGAGTAGCTCGGCCCCGGTGCGGCTGGCGAGCTCCCGGCTGCCGGAGACGAAGTCGGCGTGAATGTGCGTCTCCGTGACGCGGCTGATCTTCATTCCCTCATCGGCGACGGCGCGAATGTATTGCTCGGCGTCGCGATTCGGGTCGACGACGATCGCGTCACCCGTCGCCGCGCAGCCGATGAGATAGCTCGCCTGTGCGAGCTTGGTGTCGTAAAAGCGCTTGAGCAGCATGAGTGGTTATTCCTCGATCATTGGGTGTGATGTGGTGTCTCGATATCAGTTGGCGGGAGCTTCCGCCGCCGCCTCGGGCGTTGCCGGAGCGAGGTGGAGAGATCCGCGATTCTTGTGAAGGATGAACGCGCCCATCAGCAGGAGAAAAACTGCAAAGCCCTGTTTGAGGGCGGGTTGTGAGACGAATCGAACGATCCGGGTGCCGGCGAGAATCCCCGCCGCGGCGACCGCTGTGAACCCGAGCATGAGCCCCCACGGCATCGTCACCTGTCCAACGTATCCGATGGAGCCGGAGAGCGAGTTCATGGCGATAACGAGGAGCGACGTCCCGACGGCCTGCTTCATCGAGATGCCCGCAAGGAGGACGAGCGCCGGCACCACCAGGAACCCGCCGCCGATCCCCACCAGCCCGGTTAGGAGGCCGACCGCGAGGGCGACCGGAATCAGAAGTCCGAACCCTACCCGGCGGCTCTCCGGCAGCTCATCCAACGCGCGACGGTTGTCCCGCCGCGCCGAGCGGAACATCGACACCGCGGCCATGAGCATCACAATGGCGAGGAGTACCAGCTGGAACGAGCCGCTCAGGAAGATCGAGAGGCGGGCGCCGGCGTAGGCGCCGGCCATGGCGATGACTCCGAACAGCGCCGCCGTCCTAAGCTTGACGTTGCCCTCTTTCCAGTGGCTGATCGCCCCGATCAGACTCGTCGCGCCGACCACAGGCAGACTCATCGCGATTGCAACTTTTGGATCGAACCCCAGCACGTAAACGAAGATCGGGACGGTCAGGATGGAGCCCCCTCCGCCCATCACGCCGAGCGACAGGCCGACCAACGCTGCCAGGGCGTACCCGATGAAGGCCACGCTCTGTTCCTCAGCCCCGGGCCGGCCGGTTTCGCGGTCCACCGGCTTCGCCCTGACCCGTCAAAGCGCGGACCACCGCGGCGGGATCGCACGACGCAGGCCGGTTATAGGGAAGGCGGGCGAGCATCATCCCCATCGCGCAGGTGTCGGTGAGGCCGGCGAACACAAGGCCCGAGCCGACGAAGGCGGGGATGGCGGCGAACAGAGGATTCACCAGCAGCGCGAGAATTCCTCCCGTCGCCGCCATCGCGCCGGCGGCCGTCCGCACCTGGCGCTCGAGCGACATCCGCTTGCGTCCGCGCACGACATCGAGTCCGGCGGCAACCCACGCATTCATGCCGCCGTCGAGGATGTGGAGGTTCGACATCCCGACCGCGCGCAGGGCGTCGTCGGCCTTGCGGGCGCGCTGGCCGCTCTGGCACACCAACACGACGGGCACTTCGGCCACCGATCCGATCTCACGGGCGTGCTCGGGCAGGGTGTCGAGGGGAACGTTGTACGCGCCCGGAATGTGGGCGGACTCGAATTCGCCGGGAGTACGGACGTCGAGAATGCGAAGCGTTGGCTCGTCGCGAAGGCGTGCCGTCACGGAGTCCGGCGTCATAATAGCAGTAAGGGCAGTTTGTGTCATAGTCGTTTCGTGGGTTATATGCCTGGCGTGCGGCACGGCAATCAGACACTATACCACTATATGGTTATACAGTCAACCTCGCTTCCAGTTTTTGGAGCCTTCTTCAGGCTCACGTTGGATTATCTTACCAACTACGCAATCAATCCTAGGGGTTGCTTTCTTATGCCCCGGGGCCGATTTGAGCACATCACGATGACACCCGAGCTGCTGGATCAGATCACTAAATCATGCTCTCTCTCCTTCTGTTCGCCCAGCTCGCAGCCGCCCCAAACCCCGTCTATTCCTCCGCCGCGGTCCGCGACCTCGTCGCGCGCGCAGCGGTCGCCAACCGCGCGCCTCCGCCCGATCTCCGTGGCTACCGCGCCAGAGTAGAGTCGGAGTTCTCGATCAACATCCGCGACACGCTCGGCCGCGAGCGGGCCGGGCAGATCGAGCAAATCGCCTCGAGAGTGAGCTGGAACCGCGACGGGAAATACGACATGCACGTCGTCGGCTATCGCTCGCAGAGCGTCGGATCACCAGTCTCTACTCTGAGCTTCGTGCGCGGATGGACGGCGCCTTCACTCTATGGCGATCGGCTGCAGCTTGGCGTACTGCTCGGCGCTACGCCAGATACAAATGCAACGAAAAGAAGGGGTAGCGGTGCGAACTGGATTACGGCGGTGCATCCCTTCTCCTACGATCGCGATCGTTACTACCGCTTTTCCGGCGGCGATACGGTCGTCACGATGACGTCGGCCACACGCGTCATCCGGCTGGTGCGCGTGCACGTCACTCCACGACTCGGCGATGCGCGGCGACTCGCGGCATTCGATGGCGAGATCGATCTCGATGCCGACCGCCACCAGATAGTGCGCATGCGCGGCCAGTTCGTCATCCTCGCCGCGAAGGGACGGCCGACGCTTTCCCCGGTGCCCGGACTCGCCGGCGTGGTGTTCTGCGAGTTCGTGAACGCGGAGATCGACGGCCGCTACTGGCTTCCCGCTTTCCAGCGCACGGAGCTCCACTCCACTTTCGCGCTGCTCGGCCAATCGCGCGCCGTGATGCGCGTGGTATCGCAGTTCTCGCAGCACGAAGTCGAAACGAGTGGACTACCGGACACGACGATGCGGGCGACGGTGCAGAGCACGACATGGGCCTCGTCCGACAGCGTCAGCCGATTCGGCGATTGGGTGAGCTCACTCGGTACCGCTACCACGAATGTAGACGCCAACGATTTCGAGGATGTCGCACCGGATGCGTGGAGGCCTACCGGCAATCCGCGGCTGGATGTCTCGCCAACCAAGACCGACAACATCTTCCGATACAATCGCGTCGAAGGTTTGTTCACCGGCCTCGAGGCGAATCTTCGGATGAGGGATGCGGTGCCCGGCCTGACGATGGGAGGATCGGCGGGATGGGCGTGGACCGAGCGCACCATTCGGGGCGGCGCCCAGATCTCGCTGCGACGCGATCCGTGGACTACCGGCATTCGTGCCGAGCGACAGCTCGCGAACACCAACGACTTTACTCCGCCGCTCAATCCGGAGAACGGCGGACTGGCCGCGATGTTCGGCTCAGTCGATGACTTCGACTATGTGGATCGGCGAATCGCCCTCGGGTCGATCACGCGAACGATCATCTCGCCTGACAACTATCTGATGACTCTTCAGTTCGGCGCCGGTGAGGACCGCGCCGAAATAGCGCGCCTCGAGCATGGCGTTGCGGGAGGTGGGACCTTCAGACCAAATCGTGGAGCGGCCGAGGGGAATTACGCGCTGGGGGCTGTCGATATTGAGATGCATCCCGGAGTCAGTGGCGACTTCGTCCAGCCCGGGCTCGGCGCGAGAGTGCACTACGAGGTCGGCCGCGGCGAGCTCGAATGGCAGCGCGTCGAGCTGCTCGTTGCCGGAAGAAAGTATTTCGGTCCGCTCGGACTCTCGCTCCAAGCCGATGGGGGCGCGGTAGTTGGCGGCACCGGCACCGCCTTAGTCGGCGGGGCGAACAACGTGTCAATTCCGCCGCAGAAGCTCTTCGAGTTGGGCGGCAGCGGTACGCTCCCGGGCTACGACTACAAGGAATTCGCGGGGGACCGCGCAGTGCTTCTGCGCAGTCAGGCCACATTCGCGTTTCCTCTTTGGCGAACGCCGCACCGGCTCTGGCGTACACTCTTCGTTCCCGGTCTCGCGCCCGGGCTAGCCGCGGGAATACAAGGGGGGTGGACCAAGCTGACCAATGAGGCTGCGCGATCAGCGGTCACCGCGCTCGGCGCGGGATTCAGTACGCTCCCCGTCTCTCGCGAGACCGATGGTTTTCGCGCGACTGCCGGAGTTGGTGTGACGTTCTTTGCCGGCGGGGTTCACTTTGGTTTTGCCCGGCCCATCGATCACAAGGCGCCGTGGAAATTTGTTTGGGGATTGGGGCACACGTTCTAGAACTGCAACGGCAACAACGAAGACAAGCGACCCGCCGCCCGCTCACCGCTCACCGCTGCCAGCATCACTACGCCGGGGCGCTACTCAAGTAGTCGCGGGTCTGGATCGCAACGCTGTGAACGCGATGGAAAGACTGGCGAGTCCGACGATGATGTTGAAGACCGCGACGGGAACGTTCACGTTGAGCAGGGCGACGAGCAGGTCGGACGCCACGGGCACAAACCTCAGGATTCCGACAGCGAGCAACAGCGCGCCGACTCCGAACAGATAGCCGCGCGAGAAGCGCATCGGAGCGGCGAAGAGTCCAGTGACTCCCAGAAAGATATGAATGATCGCGTGCACAATGTTCGTCGTCAGCACTCCGAACACGACGGGGCTGAAGAGTCCCCAAATCCCTTCGATTAGCAAAAATGCGCCGAGGAGGGCGGCAAACCGGCGTGAGATCATCGTTAGGTTCTCCAATTGAGGGTTCTCCCAGCTCGAACTCCAGCCGAGACCTGTTCAATAACTGTTCCCCAATGGAGGCTCGAATGTTGGCGGTAATGCGTGTGGCAGCGGCTATCGGAATGGCGACAGCAACGATCGCCGGCTGTGGCGGAGACGATCCGACCGACCCCGGCCCCGGTAATGAAAGAATCCCGATCACCGATATGACGTCGGCTCAGTCATATCTCGGCAACGCCGGCGGACTCTACCCCGGCGGAAACGCAATCCCCGCCGGCCATCTCGCCGCCGGCATCGCGCGGACCCGCACAATCCAGCCTCTCGACATCAACGGCAACCCGAGCCCGGCGGGCAAATACTTGCTCGTCTCGATTGGCATGTCGAACACCACCCAGGAATTCTGCTCCGGCGCATCCACAATGCCTTGCGCATCATGGTCGTTCATGGGGCAGGCAGCGGCGGATCCCGCGGTCAACCGCTCGACGCTGGTGATGATCAACGGAGCCCGCGGTGGTCAAACCGCCGGAGCATGGGTTTCCCCGGCCAGCGCGGAATACGACCGCATTCGCGACGCCTGGCTAGCACCTTCAGGGCTTTCCGAGCGACAAGTCCAGATCGCCTGGGTCAAGGTCGCCAACGCGCAGCCCAGCATCTCGCTTCCTTCGACCGCTTCGGATGCATCCACTCTCGTCGCGCAGATGGGGACGATCGCCCGGACGCTCAAACAGCGCTATCCCAATCTCCAGCAGATTTTTTTCTCGAGCCGGATTTACGCCGGCTATGCGACGACCACCCTCAATCCGGAACCGTACGCCTACGAGTCCGGCTTCGCCGTCAAGTGGGCCGTTCAGGCACAGATCGATCAGGTGCAGCAGAACCGCATCGTGGATGCGCGGGCGGGAGATCTCGATTATCGCACCGGCGCGCCCTGGCTCGCGTGGGGTCCCTACCTATGGGCGAACGGGATGACTCCGCGCTCTGATGGGCGGACTTGGACGACCGGCGACCTCGAGAACGATGGTACTCACCCCTCACAGTCGGGCGAACAGAAAGTCGGCGCCATGCTGCTCGATTTCTTCAAGACCTCGCCGGTGACCAGTTGCTGGTTTCTCGCTGGGGGGATCTGCTGAGGATCGGGATGACTTCGGTTCACTGCCTGTTTATTGAATCGTCCTTGTAATGGCTGTCAGTATCGCCTTTCCCCGCCTCTTAACGCCCAGCTGAGCTGGCACGTCTAATCGCCAAACTTCATCGGAGTGTTCATGCTCAGAAAGTCCCTTCTCCTCTGTACCGCGGGCTTTGTCTTCGCCCTCGCCGCCTGCACGGATTCGACTGGTCTCTCGACCGTAATCACCCAGGACGACGCTAATGAGCTCGCCGCGGCGATGGACGACATGGCAGCACTCGGCACCAACGATTTTGGACTCGGCCCGTCGTTCTCGATGAACGTCGGCGAGAGCGGATCAGCGTCGGTGAGCGCCGCACCGATCGCGATCGACAATCAGTTCTCGGTCACCAAGCAGTGCCCGGAAGGTGGCTCAGTAGTGATCGCAGGCAGAACGACCGGCACCGGAGACCGAGTCACGCACGATCTTTCGCTGCACACTGTCGCAACGAAGACCGATGCGAGCTGCGCGTTCCAGACGAGGCACGGAGTCCTCACCATCAACGGCAATCCCAACATCGCCTATGACGGAAGCCTAAACATCGTCGGCGGCCAGCTCTCGGGACTTCAGACACAGACCCACAAGGGGAGCTTCACCTGGGCGAGGAATGCCGGGTCGGGTACCTGCGGCGTCGATCTGACTTCATCGTTCGATCCTGCAACACGCACCGCAACCGTTACCGGGACGTTCTGCGACAGAACGGTCAACGTGTCGCACACCCGCGGCTAAACGACGTCGTACCAGTTTCAGGGAAGAGCCCGGCCATGAGCCGGGCTCTTCTCGTTCCCGTAGTCAGCCGGCGCCGGGCGCGACCGCAACATCTCCGATCGTACCATGTTTTGGGGCCATTTCTCCTGCCCCTGATGAGGTTGTTATCGGTCCCAAAATTGCCCACCAAGCGGGTGAATCTCTACACAGGAGCACGCCACAATGACCGATCTAAACAGGACGCCGGATACCGGCGACAGCAGAACGGAGCGCGTCAAGGATAAGGCTCTCGGAAAGCACGACGACCATCCCGGAGTCGCCGATCATGTTGGTGAGGCGACGGGTGGAATTTCCGGTGTAGTTGCCGGCGCCGCGATCGGCTCGGCCGTCGGACCAGTCGGAACCATCATCGGTGGAATCGCCGGCGCGATGGGTGGATGGTGGACAGGCCGCGCAGTAGCTGAAGCGGCTACCGCAGTCACGACCGACGACGACACCTATTATCGCCGCCACTACGAGTCGGCTGCTGGTCGCTTCGGCGGCAAACCCTACGACGACGCCCGGCCTGCCTACTACCTCGGCCATGTCGCCAGCCGCAATCCTGACTACCGCACTCGCACGTTCGGTGACATCGAGAACGATCTGCGCCGCGGATGGACGACCGATCGGAACCGCGGCACGTGGGATGACGTGC
>JBDSRC010000262.1:0-3793 GCA_039929505.1 Gemmatimonadaceae bacterium | reverse complement strand
TGCTGCTAGGCAGCCAGCGACCGGCGCTGAAGTACTACGAGTCCGAGAACGAAGAAGAGCGCTCCGTACCCCGCAAGCCAGAGGACGTCATTGAGCGGCGCCGCGCCGGTGGCGATGATCGAACCGGCGACCGAGTCAACCTTGTGCACCGGCGGCAGCAGCTCGACCGCTTTGCTCTTCCAGTCGTCGCCGGTCCCGTATAGCGCGCGCAGCACCCGCGCTCCCACCCAGACGGCGGCGAGCGTCACCCAGTCATACTTGCTGGCCGCCGAGATGAAGAAGCCGATTCCACCGAGCGAGATGTAGATGAGCGATGTGTACAGGACGAGATTCCAGACGTTGAAGCGCCCCGCGAAGAAGAAGAACACGCCGGCGAGGAGGATCATTCCGCTCAGGAGCCCGGCGAGGTGCACGAAGAACAGCTGGCCGTAGTATCGTACCGGGCTCACCGGCTTCGCGAACATGAAGCGGTAGTATCCCATCTTGCGATCGGTCGAGATGATGCCGTTGAGAGCAATCAACACCGCAATGGAGACGAGGCTACCGGCGAGGAGGGCGACGAGGCGGACGATCAGTTCGGGCGTCATCTCGGGCGAAATCGATTGCCTGAAGGGAAGGAGCTGCAGGTAACCCCAGAGCAGCCCGATGATCACGATCGAGATTCCCTTCTCGACCACGAAGTCGCGGAACTGCCAGAGAGAGTATTTGCCGAGCCGTCCCCGATTCACCTGGTCTCTCCGACGGCTTCGCGGAATTGCTGCTCGAGCACCGATCGCTCGGGTACGACGCTCGATACCAGCGCGCCCCTTCCAATGAGATCCGCGAGCGCGGCGTTGAGCTCGCGGATGCTCTGCACCGTAACCGTGTATTCGGTTTTGCCCGCTGGCTCCGCCCCGGGAAAAACTTCCTGAATTCTATCCTGGCCGCCGGCGAGGGAAATGCGGTATCGCGTCGCGCTTTCCTCGTGCGCGTGTTCGAATCCGGTGCTCACGACGCGCTGCAACCGTCCGTGGTCGATGATCGCCACGCGGTCGGCGAGCCGTTGCAGCTCGTCCAGGTTGTGCGAAGCGATCAGAACAGTTCGATTGGGCCTGCGCAGCTCCAGTACGATGTCCCTGAACCTCTGCGTCCACACTGGATCGAGACCGTGCGTGGGCTCGTCGAGCACGAGAATTCTCTCCTCGCGCAGCAATGCCTGCGCGAGGCCGAGGCGCTGGAGATTCCCCTTCGACAGCGCCTTGATCTTCTTCTCTCGGTGTTCACCCAGCCCGAGCAGCTCGATGACCCGATTTACCTGCGCGCCAACCTCCCGCTCCGGAATCCCGGCCAGTGTCGCGAAGCGCACCAGCGCGCGGTCGGCGCGCCATTTCGGATTGATCGCGATCAGCTCGGAGAGATAGCCGATGCCGTGACGCTCGACGTACGCGCGCGCCGGCAGCCCCGCTATCTCGAGGGTGCCGCTCGTGGGCCGCAGGTAGCCGAGGAGCATCGCGATGAGAGTACTCTTCCCGGCCCCGTTGGGACCGGCGATACCGAATATCTCTCCTTCGCGTACCTGCAAAGAAAACTCCTCGACCGCTTTAACCGAGTTGCCGAGGAGTGATCTGTAAGTCTTCCCGACGTTGCGGAATTCGATCACAAGGGCGGAGGGGTCGCCGTTGCGAGAGGCTGCAGACACGCCGTCCATGGACCGCTGCCGGCGTTGTTGATCCACTTGGTTCCTTCCTGCACGCGATTGAGGCGCATCATCGAGCAGCCGAGATATCCCCGCGCCGCCTTGTCATCGGGCTTGGCCTGCACCGAGCGAACGAAGAAGCGACGCGCCAGGTCGTACTGCCGGCCGGCGAACAGGATGAGTCCCATCTCTCTGAGCGCGACCGCGTTCCTCGGCTCCAGTCGAAGAGCGGTATCTAGCTGCGCGCGCGCGGACCCGAGATCACCCTCTTCCCGCGACAGCCGCGCGAGGAATACGTGGGGAGCCGCAGCGCTCGGATTCTCTCTTACCGCTTTCGCGAATTCTCCACGCGCCCGCTCACGCTGTCCGGCCTGCATCGCTTCGACCCCTGCCGCGAGCGCGTCGCCCGAAGTGCGATTGAGAACGAAATAGCCGCCGACAACGAGCAGAAGCACGACCGGAATCGCGATCAGCGCCGGCTTCGGGATCTTCATCCATTTCTTCCGTCCACCTGTCTCGGCTGCGGCCAGGGCCTGCTCGATGTTTCGCGGCCCCGCACCTCCGGCCGCGTAAGCCGGCGGCGGCTGCTCGATGGTAGGCGGGCGCGCCGTCGATGATCTCGAACCGATCGTCGGGGGTGCGCGGTATCCGCCCGGTGGCGGTGGCGCGTAAGGCGACGTTGGCTGCTGGGACTGGCGCGGATTGTACGCCGCCTGGAGCGGGCTCGTCAGCGTCGCGCGCGCAACGGGGGCGCTTCCGGTCAGCGCCGATTCGAGCGCCCTGAAGCCTTCCACCGCCGCGTCACCGTCGGCCGGCGTCGGAACGTAGGTGGTTCGGTTCGCGCGGTCGCGCGCGGCCAGGAACTCGAGCAGAGAATGCGCCTGCGGAAGCGATATCTGCTCGCTCTGTCTCGCCGCGCGGATCAGCTGCTGGCCGCCGAGGGTGGACCCGCCGACGAACGCGCGGAGCGAGATCTCGACGCCGGTCCATAGATCGATGATGTCCGCGGCGAGATCTTCCGCGCCGCGGGGCGTCTCGAAATGTGCCAGTACCGGGCGAACGCCGTTGAGCGCAGCGAGAGCGCCCGAGCTCGCGGGGGTCACCTTAGGATGCGCAACAGCCCTGCGTCGGCACGGCGCCTGATGAAGCTTTCGGCGTCCTGCTCCGGTTTGGGATTTTCATCGAGGCACTTCGCTTCGCGCATCTTCTCCACGATCTCCTCCCATGTTCCCTCGAAGGTGTTGCCGTTGCCGAGGGTGATCCGGTGCGACTCGGGAGTTGATTTTACATCGGCAAAGCTGGAGAGCAAGGCTCCGAACAGCTCGAGCTGTCCCTTTGCCTCATTTTGCGCGCCGTCCATCGCCTTGGCTTCGATCTCGGCGAGCATCTCGTCGATGTCGTCGAGCTCGCCCGACAGATCACGCAGGCGGTCTTCCCACGGCCGGAGCTCAGGGTCAGTGTCTCTCAGTCGGTATATCATCTTCTTGAGCTCGATCAGTCTCCAGATACCCAGCTCGTCCCAGTGGTCCTCGGGAGTGGAGCGGTCGAGATGATAGAGCGCGGCTTCGTAGTCGCCTCGATCGTAGAAAATGTTGCCGAGGTAGATGCGCGCCTCGGTGTGATCGGGATCCATCTGCAGCGCGCGGCGCAGCGTCGCTATCGCCGAGTCGTCGTTGCCGAGACGGTGATCGGCGTACCCGATGCACGAGATGGCTTCCGCGGCGTCGGGCGTCTGCTGGGCGGCGATCTCGAAGAACTGCTTCGACTCCTCGATGAGGCCTTCGCGGAAAAGCGCGCGGCCGATCTGCAGCATCAGCTCGACGTCGTCCTGGTAGCCGAGCTCGAGGGTGTGCTGAAAGCATTTGATCGCTCGCGCCTGCTGGCCGAACTTGAGGAGAGTCTCACCCAATCCGGCGAGGGCATCCTCGTGGTCGGGATCGAGCACGAGCGCTTCCTCGAAGCTGCGCCGTGCCCATGCATACTCTTCGCGAGCGTGGTAGGCGTAGCCAACCCCAATATGGAGCTCTACCGAATTCGGGTAGAGGCCAAGTCCTTCCTTGAGTACGTCCAGAGCTTCGTCATACTGGCCTTCATTGTACAGCTGATGCGCTCTCTCGT
>JBDSRC010000261.1:0-6256 GCA_039929505.1 Gemmatimonadaceae bacterium | reverse complement strand
GACGAGCGCGCGTGCACGTTGGGGCTCGGGATCCGGTTTCCATTGTACGACGGAATCAGCGGCGATCCGCGCTTCGGGAAACTGCTCGAGTGCCTGGGGCTGGCTCAGGTCGGAGCGGCACAGAAGGGTTAGCACCGCGAAACTCAAGGGTGAACACACGTGCCAATTTCCTTTCGACTTGCAATCATCCCTTTCTTCGCTCTCGCAGCGTGCCGACCCCCGCGAACCATTGTGTATCAGCTTGAGTCCCGCCCGCAGCTCGTAGGATGCGACCCGGCGGATTGCGGCGAGCGTGGGCGGCAGATCGTCGTAACCTATCTAGGCGTTTCCGGGCTACTGATTGCGCATCAAGACCACGTAATTCTGACCGCTCCATTTTTCAGCAACCCGCCAATCTCGCGCGTCGTGCCCCTCGCGACGCATTGGTTTCGCGGCGGGAGCAGAGTGATTTCGGATGGCCGCGCCATCGAGCGGCTGCTGCCAAAATCCGCCGATCGTGCAACCGCAATACTGGTCGGTCACGGTCACTATGATCATTTGATGGACATCCCGTATATCGCCACGAGGCGATCCACTGCCGCCAAAATTTACGGCGGGGCGTCCGTTCGTCACATGTTGATGGGAGATTCGACGCTACGCGCCAACGGCACTCGAATCGTGGCGATTGACAGCTCAGAAGCAGCGGCAGGCGACAGACCCGGGAAGTGGTTCTATACGAGTGACCGTGCATACCGCTTTATGGCTATCGTAGCCGGACACGCACCCAATTACAATCTGTGGCGAAAAGGATTCACGTTCGCTGGCGGCAAGGTTGCGGCCGATCTTGACAGCCTGCCACGTACTGCCGCTGGATGGAAACTCGGTGAGCCCTACGCATTTATTATCGATGTGCTCGATCAAGCTACGGGAGAGGTTGTTTTTCGAATCTATTTTCAAGATGCGCCAAGCGAACCTCCTTTGGGCATTCCGCCCCGGAAGCTTCTCCTGGATCACGGGGTCGATCTGGCGGTGCTATGCGTTGCGACCTCGTCGAACGTGCGCGCGTCTCCTGACAGCCTGCTGAGCGTGCTCCAGCCGTCGAATGTGATGATCACACATTGGGAATCCTTTTTCCGGTCGCAAACACTGCCGGCCGAAGTCGGCCGTGCCTCGGACTTGGATGCGTTTGTCGGAAGCCTGGCTCGAACGCTCCCTCTCACTGCCGGTTGGGTTATGCCCCTTGCTCAAGCGACCTATTCGTTCAGGCCTGTTCCGCGAAGGTAGGGTTACTGTAGTAATCCGCTTTCTCGAGGCGCGATGAGCTACGGGCGGGGCCATAAAAAAGACGGAGCCCGCGTAAGCGGGCTCCGTCTTTTTTACCAAACCATCTCGCCCGGGCTAGTACATGCCTCCCATACCGCCGCCCGGAGATCCACCCTGCGCACCAGCGCCGGCAGGCTCCTTCTTCTCGACGATCAATGCTTCGGTCGTCAGCAAGAGGCCGGCGATCGACGCGGCATTCTGCAGCGCTGTGCGGGTGACCTTGGTCGGGTCGATGACACCAGCCGCGACCAGATCCTCGTACTCGTCGGTCAGAGCGTTGTAGCCATAGTTGTTCTCCTTCGCGGTGCGGATCTTCTCGACCACGATCGAGCCTTCACCACCGGCGTTCTGAACGATGATGCGCATCGGCTCTTCGATGGCGCGACGGATGATGTCGACACCGATCTGCTCGTCGCTCTCGGCGAGCTTGAGCCCCTTCAAAGCCTTCTGCGCGCGAATGAACGCGACGCCGCCGCCGGGGACGATTCCCTCTTCCACCGCTGCACGCGTGGCGTGAAGCGCATCCTCAACTCGCGCCTTCTTCTCCTTCATCTCGCTTTCGGTAGCGGCACCGACGTTGATCACCGCGACACCGCCGGCGAGCTTGGCCAGACGCTCCTGGAGCTTCTCCTTGTCATAATCAGAGGTCGTCTTGTCGATCGCCGACTTGATCTCCTTGATGCGGCCCTTGATCTTGTCGTCCTCACCGGCGCCATCGATCAGCGTGGTGTTGTCCTTGTCCACGACGATCCGCTTGGAGCGACCGAGATCGGTCACAACGGCGTTCTCGAGCTTGAATCCGACTTCCTCGGAGATCACCTGTCCGCCGGTGAGAACCGCGATATCGGCCAGCATCGCCTTACGGCGATCGCCGAAGCCCGGAGCCTTGACCGCGGCGACGCGGAGCGTGCCACGGAGCTTGTTGACGACGAGAGTCGCCAGCGCCTCACCCTCGATGTCCTCGGCGATGATGAGCAGGGGCTTCCCCATCTGCGCGACCTTCTCGAGGATCGGGAGGAGATCTTTCATCGACGAGATCTTCTTGTCGTGAATGAGAATCAATGCGTCTTCGAGCGCCGCTTCCATCTTGTCCGGATCGGTGACGAAGTACGGCGAGAGGTAGCCGCGGTCGAACTGCATGCCTTCCACGGTCTCGAGCGTCGTCTCGAGGCCCTTGGCCTCTTCGACGGTGATGACGCCGTCCTTGCCGACCTTCTCCATCGCGTCGGCGATCAGGTCACCGATCTCCTTGTCGTTGTTCGCGGAGATGGAACCGACCTGCGCGATTTCTTTCTTGCCCTTGGTCGGAACGCTCATCTTCTTGAGTTCGTCGACGACTGCGGTAACGGCCTGATCGATGCCGCGCTTGAGTGCCATCGGATTGACGCCGGCGGTGACGTTCTTCAGGCCTTCGCGGAAAATCGCCTGGGCCAGAACGGTCGCGGTGGTGGTGCCGTCTCCGGCGAGGTCGGACGTCTTGGTCGCGACTTCTTTCACCATCTGGGCGCCCATGTTCTCGAGCGCATCGGGAAGCTCGATCTCCTTGGCGACGGTAACGCCATCCTTGGTGACGGTCGGTGCACCGAACTTCTTATCGATGACGACGTTCCGTCCCTTGGGGCCGAGCGTGACTTTCACGGCTTCGGCGAGCTGATCGACGCCGCGCTTGAGGGCCGCGCGCGCCTCGGTGTTGAAGTGTAGTTCCTTGGCTGCCATGTGTTGCTCTCTTGGTGTCGGTTTAGTTGATAACCGCGAGCACATCGGACTCGCGAAGGATCAGATACTGTTCGTTGTCGATGGTGACTTCGCTGCCTGAGTACTTGCCATACAGAACGCGGTCACCGGTCTTGAGCTCCATCGGTACGCGTACGTTCTTCTCGTAGCGTCCGGGACCGACCGCGATGATCTCGCCCTGCTGCGGCTTTTCCTTGGCGGTGTCGGGGATGAAGAGGCCGCCACGCATCTGCTCGGTGTCTTCGAGGGCCCTGACGACGACGCGGTCGGCGAGGGGTGCGACTTTGGTGGTTGAGAGTGTTTTTGTTGCCATGTTGAGCGCCCTTGTGCTGAAAAAAGTGGCTAGGGATGAATTTCGGTTGTTAGCACTCGACCTTGGTGAGTGCTAATCCTCGAACCTAACCATTTTGGGCGCCGGGATCAAGCCGTCAGGAGCTCATAACCGAGCCGGATTCCTTTTAGGGTCAGGGTCGGATCCACCAGCTCCAGCTCCCTGGAGTGGGGCTGAATGACCTCGGCCATGCCCCCGGTGGCAATAACCAGCGGAACCTTCCCCCCAGGCCACTCGTTCTTGACCCGCCGGACCATGCCGTCGATCGAGTCCACCGCGCCAAAAAGGACCCCGGCCCTGATGCATTCATCGGTGCGCCGGGCGATGACCTTCTTGGGGGGGTAGATCTCGGTCGCCGCGAGCTGGGCGGTGCGCCGGAACAGGGTGTCGGCGGAGATCATTATCCCGGGCGCGATCGCCCCGCCCATGAAGGTGCCGTCGGCGCTTATGCAGTCGTAAGTGGTCGCGGTTCCCATATCCACGACGATGCAATCCCGCTTGTAGAGCCGGCTGGCCGCCAGGGTATTGGCGACACGATCGGCACCAACGGTATACGGCTCCTCCACATCCATTTTGACTGGCAGCTTTGAGCGGGCATCAATCATCACGGGGACGGAATCGAAGCACGCCTCGCAGGCCTCGGCCAGCATCGGCGTGACCGCCGGAACGACGGAGCAGATAGCCGATCCTTCGGCCGTCACCCCGGATCCGAACGCCGTTCCCGTTATGGATCGGATCAGTATCGCCAGCTCGTCGGCCGTCCGCTGTGCAGCCGTGGTGAGGCGCCAGTGCGAGACCATCTCCTCCCCGTCGAAGATTCCAACGGTGATCTCCGAGTTTCCGACATCGAATACGACTACCATCGCGGTTCCCCCTCCCCTTCCTCGAGTACGAGCGATCCAGATCGAAAAGATCCCACCGAATCGGCAAGCTCGATAAGGAGCTCACCTGTCCGGTTTATGCCGGCAACGCGTCCGCGCGCCGGCTCAATGCAGCTTCGCCCCCGCGCCAGATCGCGCGTGTTGAATTCGTCCACCTCCGACCCGTCGAGCGGACCGATCGCGGCCGCCGCTGCCCTCAAGGCAGGCACCAACTCGGCGAGGACTTTCAGCCTCTCGACTTGACTGTCGAGAGAGCCCGCGCCAGCGACATTCGCTGGAGCCCTCACGTTCACGCCGACACCGATCGAAACCCACTCAACCGCCTTCTCACGCCAGCGTGCTTCCACGAGAATTCCTCCGAGCTTTCCCGACTCGACATACAGATCGTTCGGCCACTTGAGCCGGATCGGGTCGGGAGCAAACCGGTCCAGCGCTTCCGCCGCGCGTAGTCCTACCCGCAGCGACAGAACGTCCAATCCCGAGATATCGGCGGGCCGCTCGATCAAGGTCAGCCAGATCCCGGCTCCCGTTGCCGACGCCCAGCTTTTTCCACCGCGGCCGCGACCTCCGGTCTGTTCATCCGCGAGTACCAGCGTTCCCGCCGGTGCGCCGAGATCCGCCGACCGATGGGAGACATCCATGGTTGAACCAACGGTCTCGAACAGCTCGACGCGAGGGAGGCCGAGTGCGACCTCGAGCTCTCTCGACGTTGCGCCATCGAAACGGACTTGATCACTGCCTGGCGTATATCACCGCCAGCACGATCAACCCAAGTACGACGCGGTACGCGGCGAAAACGCCGTAACTGTGCCGGCTCAGAAAGCGCATCAACACGGCGATTGCCAGCCAGCCGCTCACTGCCGCCGCAGTGACGCCTACGATCAGCGGAGTGATCGACGATCCTTCCTGAAGTGCCTTTGGCGCCTCGTACACGATCGCGGCGAATGTGATCGGCATGCTCATCAGAAAGCTGAATCTCGCCGCGGCGGCGCGGTCGAACCGAAGCAGCCGTCCGGTCGTGATCGTCGAGCCCGAGCGTGACACACCAGGTACGAGTGCCACGACCTGCGACAATCCGATCAGTGCGGCATCAGCCCACTTCATGTCGCCGAGCTCACGCTGCCTGTCCCTCAGCTTGTCGATGAGCCAGAGCAGAATTCCCATCACGATCAGGGTCGTCGCGACCAGCGTTGGATTTCGAAACGTCGATTCCGCTCGCGACTGAAGGAGGACCCCGCCGATTGCCCCCGGGATCGTCGCGAGAATGAGGAAGAGCACTCTCCGCTGCTCGTTGGTCTCGATGCGGCGATTTCTTACCAGGCTGATCGCTGCCTGGATCAAGGCGATCCAGTCGTTCCGGAAGTACCAGAGGACGGCGATGAGCGTTCCGGTGTGGAGCGCGACATCGAAGGCGAGTCCTCCAGGCTCCCATCCGAAAAACCATGGGGTCAGAAAGAGATGCGCAGAGCTGCTGATCGGAAGAAACTCCGACAGTCCCTGAAGTGTGCCGAGGACGAACGCCTGAAAGCTGTTCATGATTTCGAAGTGGTAAGTGAGCGGCGATAGAGTGCTTCATACCGGCCGACGATTGCGTCGCGTGAGAACCGCTGCCGCGAGTCCTCAATCGCGAGCCGGCTCATTTCCGACCAGCGCTTCGGGTCCTGTAGAATTCCGAGGGCGGCTACCGACATGCCGGCGATATCGCCGACCCCGCACAGTACTCCCGTTTCTCCGTCCCGGATGACTTCCGGAAGTCCGCCCGCGTTGGTTCCGATCACTGGCACTCCCGACGCGAGCGCCTCGAGCGCGCTCAAGCCGAACGACTCGCTCTGGCTGGGGAGCAGAAAGAGATCCGCCGCGGCCAGGAGTGGAGCGATCTGATCGAGCTTTCCGAGGAATGACACGGATGACTCCACTCCGAGGCTGCGCGCCTCCTCTTCCGCGGCGGGGCGATCCGGGCCGTCGCCGATCATGACGAGAACGCTCGGCAGCTCCTTATTCACTTCGG
>JBDSRC010000260.1:0-7812 GCA_039929505.1 Gemmatimonadaceae bacterium | reverse complement strand
TTTTTCGCGACGCAGTGACCAGCGCGGTTCCGGAATGGCTGCCGCACCGCGCCTCGCTCGTAACCATCAGCGGGATACTCGAGATAATCGGCGCGATTGGGCTCGTCTTCCGGCCGTCGCGCGAAATCGCCGGATGGTGCCTCATGGGCCTGCTTGTGGCCGTCTTTCCGGGGAACATAAAAATGCTGAATTCAGCTCACCTGGCGGGCGGACCGGTCTGGCTCGAGGCGCTTCTGTGGATGCGCCTTCCCCTTCAGCCGCTGTTGATCTGGATGGTCTACCGATACTCCGCTTCTCCTCTGGTCACAGCCTGGCCGGTTGAGGCGCGCCGATGAGCGGAGGTCCGACTCATGAGATCAATGCAACGCTCCCGATGCATCTATCCGCTCTTGCTTTGAGTCACATCCTGCGATTTACTGCTTAGCGTCCCCTGCACCTCTTCCCCGTCGCCTAAGCATGAACCCCAGCTGCCGTTGGATACTATCAGGCTTCCTGATCGCCCTACCGTTCGGCGTCGCGGCTCAGCCAAGCCCAGTCATCCGGCCGTTCGGCACCCTTCGGGACCAGGCGGACACACAGCAACGCTGGCTCGCCGCGCGCATGACTACCGTTCTCCCCTCGATCATGCGGAAATACGCGGTGGACATGTGGGTGATCCCGATGCGGGAGTACAATGAGGACCCCGTCTTCACATCCATCGTATCCCCGACAACCTTCGCCGCGCGGCGCAGAACCATCTACGTCTTCTCAATGCGCGGAGATTCCGTCGAGAGGATCGCCCTCGGCGGCAGCTCGCAGGGAGGAGTGTACACCGCGATCCGCTCTACCCAGGCGGCCTCTGGACCGGCGGGCGGAACGGCCCAGCGCAACGCCGAGCTCTGGGGCAACGAACAATGGCAGGCGCTCAAAAAGGTCATCGAGGAGCGCAATCCGCGCACGATCGCGGTGAACGTGTCCCGCGTCTCCGCGTTCAGTGACAGCCTGAGCGCCGGCGAGATGGAAGGAATGCGGGAAGCGCTGGGCGAGAAATGGACGAGCCGCTTCGTGCGCCACGACGGGCTCGCGCTCGATCTCATCACCACGCGACTGCCCGAGGAAGCGGCATTCTATAGAAGGATGCAGGAGCTGGCGTGGGCAATCATCGACACGGCATTCTCGGCCCGAGTCATCACCCCAGGTGTGACGCGAACCGACGACGTCGTCTGGTGGTTCCGCCAGCGCGTCAACGATCTCGGACTCGGCAGCTGGTTCCAGCCTTCGGTGAGCGTTCAACGACGCGGTGTGGCCGACGCCGATCTCGGCGCGAATCCGGTAATTCAGCGCGGTGACGTGCTGCACTGTGATTTCGGCATCGTCGCCCTCCGCCTCAATACCGACACCCAGCATATGGGATACGTCCTGCGCGAGGGCGAGACCGCTCCACCGGCCGGGCTCGTCGCCGCGCTTCGCGCCGGCAACCGGCTGCAGGACATCGTGATGGAGGAGGTCAAGCCGGGCCGGACCGGCAACGAGGTGCTTAAGCTCTCACTCGAGCGCATGCGCGCAGCGGGGATCGACGGAACGGTGTACACCCATCCGATTGGAATACACGGTCATGGCGCGGGGCCGACCATCGGTCTCTGGGATTATCAGGACGGCGTGCCCGGACGCGGGGACGCGAAGATCATCCCATCGATGTGGTTCTCGATCGAGCTCCAGGCCACGTCACCTGTGCCGGAGTGGAATGGCCAGCGCGTGCGCATGGCTCTCGAGGAGGACATGACAATCGACGCAATGGGAGCGAATGCGTGGGCGCTCCGGCGGCAGACCGACTTTCATCTGGTGCGGTGACGCTTCGCCGACTGGGAGCTACGCGGTTTCGTTCAGGATGTCGAGCTGCCTCTGGTAAGCGAACAGCCGGCCATATCTGCGGCCCGTCGTCTCCCGCACGATGTTCAGCTCCTGTAGACGCCGCAGTGCAGTCGTGACGGTCGGGACTGAAACGCCGAGTGCCTCGGAAAGTCGGCGGATGGAGACGATTACTCGACGCTGAATCTCCTCGTATACTCTCAGCGTCCCTGCCGCGCGCGTGGTCGAGAGGATTCGCTCGCGATCAGCGCTGAACAGCTCCAGAAGTTTTGTCGTAGTCTGGATTGCTTGTCTCGCGGTCCAGTCGACTCCTTCCAGGTAGTAGGCCATCCAGCCCTCCCAGTCGCCGTCCGTTCGAACGCGCTGCAGCGCAGCGTAGTAATCCTCGCGGTGCTCTTTGAAGTAAAGGCTGAGATAAAGAAACGGCTCGGTAAGAGTCTTCTCCGAGCAGAGAATCATCGTGATCAGCAGTCTGCCGAGTCTTCCGTTGCCGTCAAGAAAAGGGTGAATCGTCTCGAACTGGGCGTGCGCGAGGCCTGCCTTGATGATTGGCGTGGCGTTGCCTTTGACTATGAATTTCTCGAGGTCTCCCAATGCCCGCATCAGCTCGTGCGGAGGCGGCGGGACGAAGCGCGCCGTACTTGGGCGCGTCCCGCCAATCCAGTTCTGCGTGCGCCGGAATTCTCCGGGCGTCTGGTGCCCACCTCGGCCGCCGTCCATCAGAACGTCATGCGTCTCGCGAATCAGCCGAAGGCTCATGGGAAATCCCCCCGCAATCTGATCCATCGCGTAGCGCAACGCGGCGACGTAGCGCGAGACCTCTCGCACATCTTCTAAGGGTGCGCCTGGCGCGTCGCTATTCTCGAACTCGAGCAGCTCGGTGAGCGTCGACTGGGTTCCTTCGATCTGGCTCGATAGCACGGCCTCCTTTCGCACATACATATAGAGGAGGCGGTCGGGATCGAGCCCGCGAGAGATCCCATCCAGTCTGCCGAGTGAGTTGCTGGCCCGTTCGAGCAGACCGCCGATGTGCCCTGATAGGTCAAGTGGTGGGCTTGGCGGAAGAGGCGCCGGGATGAACGCCGAGTATCCGTCGGGCCCAGCTTGTTGCTGGACCAGATAACCCGCCCGAGGCGAAGCCTTTGTCAGAATTTGGGGCGCGGTTTCCATTCGGGGGCGGTTTGCTGGGGTTTACTTTAAATCTTCCCGCCCAATTTAAAGAAAACGGCCTAAAACTTCAATTACTTCCTCAGCAGTTAAAGCGGCCGGTGCGCCTTCGCGCCGTTATTCATCGGAGTGGCATAATGAGGAGATTCATTCCGGCGCCTCGCCTCCACTTAAGCCGATGCGTACTCGAACGGACCGACTGCCAGATACTTGCCTGAATGGTCGTACTCGATGCCGCTGGAGACTCGGAACAGAGTCGACATGCCGAGCTCGGCTCGCTTGACGATGATTCCTTCCGGAAGCACGATGCCGGGATGGGATTCGGCGCCCGAGACGGGATTGCGGATTGGTCCTCCGCGGACTTCGACATGCTCGCCACATTTGATGCGGGTGTTGATGCCGTCGAAGACCAGATCGTACGCGACAATGTAGGGACCATGAACCTTCGGCCAGGTCCAGCCAAGGACTCCCCACGGGCCCCCCACTTTTCCGCCGACCAGCGTCTCGATCTTCTCCCGCTGCGCGGCATTGGCACGCTCGTCGATGTGAACGACGCCTTCGCCGTTGCCCTCATGGATGGCGCCGGGCCAGTTGACGAACACGGAGAAGTTCAAGCCATCCAGCTTCACGTCTCCAAACGCGCCGTCCTCGACGTGCCAGATCCACCCGCCTTCGCATTTGCCGGTGGTTGGCAACGCGTTGAAGTTGCACGGACAGCCCCAGTCGCAGTTGCAGGCGACGAGCACCTGTCCTCTCAGGTACCAGGCATCGGACATAGACGACCTCGAGTCAGCACAAGGGTGGAGTCCGCGGAAAATCTATCAGCGCCTGAACCCGCTCCGATAGCCAACGGGTTGATTCGTGCATCGGACATCTGCAGCGTTGCTCGATGAAACTGAAGGATGCTGGTGGTGTTCGGGCCGTCGCGCTCGCTGCCCTGCTCTTCGGCGTGACGGCATTCGCGTGGCTCGGAGTCGTCCGCTCCGCCGCGACGATGATGCCGATGCCGGAGATGGAGCCGCTGTCCATCGCCGGCATGCTCGGGTTCACGCTGCAGTGGGGAGTGATGATGACAGCGATGATGCTGCCATCGGCGGCGCCGATGATCCTGCTGTACAACGGTGCTCTGCACCGACGCATTGAATCCGGTGAGCGCGTCATTCCGTCTGAAGCTTTCGCTTTCACCTATGTCACGCTCTGGCTGTTGACGGGCGTTCCCGTTTACCTGGTCTGGGTCGGAGTCGCGGAGCTGGCTGCGCGCTCGACTGCGTTTGCGGCGGCGATTCCATACGCGGTTGCCGCGACCCTCGTTGCCACTGGGCTCTACCAGCTCAGCCCGGCGAAGCACGCGTGTCTGCGGGAGTGTCAATCGCCCGTTGATTTCCTGATGCGACGCTGGCGGAGTGGATATCTCGCATCACTGCGATTGGCGATCACGCACGCCGCATACTGCATCGGATGCTGCTGGGTGCTGATGGTCCTGCTCGTCGTGGCGGGAGCGATGAGTCTGCCGTGGGTGCTTGCAATCGCGTTGGTCGTCTTTGCGGAAAAAGTGCTGCCCGGCGGCGGGCGCACGGCGCGCATCACGGGAACAGCGTTAATCGTAGCGGGGGTCACTATCTTCGCTCTTGGTCCAGGCTCCTGAGCGCTGGTCCGGTTTGTCGAGCGAAACGAGGTTGCCGACTGCAGCTGATCGCCACTGAGCTGTTTGGGGTCGCCGCAGTGACCGCGGTGGTCACAACATACGCCCTCGAGGTGCCGCTCAAGCTTCTGTTCGCGCTCTCTTATTGGCGAGAGAAATTCCCGCCGGCGCTATGTACAGCGCCAGGGTCGGATACCGCGCGCCGCCGGTCGACGTACCCGAAAAGGGGCCATTTTTGTCGTGGACGTAGCGGGCGCGACTCGTGATCCGGCGAGCGCCGTTGTCGCGGCGGCTGCCGCGGGGTGCAATCCGGTTCGACTCGTCACGTCTCCCCGCGGTGACGTCGCGTACGCGTCACCCCAGCGCGCGACCGCATGACCTTCCGCCATGGCACATCACAAAGCGAGAAGAGTGCGTTCCCCGACCAGCGGAATCACCGTCTCGGCGAACCTCTCCATCTCCTCGAGCTGCGGACTGAATTGGAGCAGTAGCAGATCTACTCCTACCTGCTCGAGCGCGATGATTCTTTCCGCCACCTGCTCGGCGGTCCCTACCAGTCCGGCGCGGAGCCCGCGGTTCGACACCGAGTAATCCTCGAGCGTCACGTGTTGATCCAACTGGGTGTGCTCGATCCAGTCCTTGTAGTTGCCATATCCTGGAGAACCTGGTGCGACGTTGGTGATGCGCTCGAGTTCGCGGTGTGCTTCGTCCTCCGTATCGCGGACGATAGCGTACGCGGCCATTCCGTAGGGCATTGGCTGAAGGCCCGCCGCCTCGCGGCGTGACTGTATGTCCCGCACCTTGGGAGCGACCCGATCGGCCGGATCACCGTGTGTGACGTACGCATCACATTCGCGCGTGATGAGCGACTTTGCCGCTTCGGATTCACCACCAGCGTAGATCGGGGGACGCGGCTTCCGAACGGGCTTGGGCGCAAGCACGGTCTCATCTACCTCGTAGTACCTGCCCTTGAAGCTGAAGCTCTCGTCGCTCCACGCACCGTTAAGCACCTTGAGCCATTCCGCGGAGCGCGCATAGCGGTCATCGTGCTCCTCGAAGCGGATACCGTAGCGCCTCGCCTCGTCAGCCCACCACGACGAGACGACGTTGAGCGCGAGCCGCCCGTTGGAGATGTGATCGACATTCGCCGCCTGCTTCGCCAGCACCGCCGGATCGTGGAAGGTCGGACGCACCGCGACCATCAGCTCGAGCCTCTCCGTAACGGCCGCAAGCGCGGCTGCCGTCGTCCAGGCGTCGAGCGACGGAGCCTCGATGCCCTTGATGTCGTTGAGGAACAGCTCGGCGATGAGCGTGAGGTCGAATCCGATCTCTTCGCTGCGCTGCGCGAGCTTCTTCACGTAATCCCAGGTCGGCTCCATCCCCTCGTCGGGCACGTTGCGGAGCCATCCGCCGAACACGGGAAGCCAGTAGCCGTATCGCATCATGCAACTCCCGCGGCGACGCGACGCTCACCGGTAGTCGGCCACGACCCGGCAGCCAGGCCCGCGCGCTGAACCAGGTAATCCACCAGCCGCTCAAAGGGATCGAAGCCGACGACGTTCCGTGCGTCCGCCACGAAGTTCGACAGGGCGTTGATGTCGTAGAAATAGTGCTGGCCATCGCGGTCGTCGACCATGTACTCGATGCCACCGACATCGAGACCGACGCGCGCCGCGATGCGCTCGACCTGCTCGATGATCTCCGCGGGAGGCGTGAATGCCTCGACGCGCATTCCATTTTTCGGCGCATCAACCGCGCACGATGTGCGCGCAAGCTGCTGCCCATCTGTAGTCTGACAGACGTCCGCCGGGCACAGATTGAAGGAATCGCCGGCGGGATAGACGTTGATTGCGTAAAGAAACTTCCCGCCGAGCGTTTCAACCCGTGTAATGTGGCCATCGCGATAAGGAATCATTTCCTGGACTAGCGCGGTGTGGTCGATTCCCAGAGCGATCGAGCCGTTCGCCGCCGCTCGCTCGAGCTCATCACGCGAGGCGAATCGCGTGATGCCCGCGCCGCTGCCGCCGATGTTGGCTTTCACCAGAACGGGATAGCGAAATCCGTGAGCTGCGTCAGCGGCTACAGTGACGTTGTTGATGACACGTGCACGCGGATACGGGAGACCCAGCTCGTCGAGGATGTCGAGCTGAAATGCCTTGGAGATCTCCATCGAGTAGACCTTCGATCCATTCACCACTTCGATTCCGCGGCGCTCGAGGTGGCGAAGCCAGTCGAGGGTGAAGAACGTCGATTCCGCTTCGCTGCGCAGGTACGCGGATGGGCTGGCGCGATTGAACACCAGAGAATAGGGAACGGCAATCTCGCGCGGACCGTACGACTGCGCGTTGGCGTCAAGCTTGACGTATGAGATACCGCGCCGGTCGAGCTCGGCGAAAAGCGGCTTGAACCAGTCGGGGTGCTCGAAGAAGATCGCGATCGGCCTGCTCTGCTTGTGGCTCATTCTCAACTCATCGTGCGGGTGAAGTGTTCAGACCGGTTTTGAGGCACAAAAAAGCCGCGCTCATGTGGAGTCGCGGCCATTTCGGCGTGCGAGGGCGTTTGCCCGGCTGGTTATCCCAGCGCTACGTGTAGCGCTGCCAGCCCTCCGTAATTCGTGGAAGGTGGTGACAACACATGCACATCGAGCCGCTAACCAGTTTCATTGTCGGAAGATAGCGAAGGAGTCGCGGACGTGCCATACCTAATCCCAGTTCTCGCCCATTATCCTTCCCGGCCCATGCGCTTCCTGTGTGAGCTCGGGCATTAGGACCCTCAATTCCCTGTGTTACCCGATCTATTGAGGTTTGACGCCACAGTAATGGCAACAGGCATACACCCTCTTATGCGATCCGCATACCGCATCGCCCTAACAGCTTTCCTGATCTCGCTGCCGACCGGCCTCACGGGTCAGCAGGCTACGCCCGCGCACCCGTTTGGCACTCTCCGCGACCAGGCCGACACCCAGCAACGCTGGCTCGCCTCGCGCATGACCACGATCCTCCCCGCAATCATGCGCAAGTACGCCGTCGACATGTGGGTGATTCCGATGCGGGAATACAACGAGGATCCCGTCTTCACATCCATCGTGTCTCCGACAACCTTCGCCGCGCGGCGCAGAACCATCTACGTCTTCTCGATGCGCGGGGATTCCGTCG
>JBDSRC010000259.1:0-3680 GCA_039929505.1 Gemmatimonadaceae bacterium | reverse complement strand
AACAGGTACGACAATCTCGCGGCGACCGACGATCAAACCGGCATGCGCGAGATGTTCCAGCGTATGCACCCGGCCAACAATGGCGCGCGCCTGCTGGCGGAGACCGGCGCAGCCCGGCAGATCGTTCGCTCCGAGGTCTGGGTTCTGTTAGATCAGACGACGTCGCCAAATGCGTCGGCACCTCCGGCTAAGTATTTGAACGTCGCTTTCATGCGGTCCAAATCAAATGCGGACTACGTCGCCGTCGAGCGGGAACTGTGGAAGCCCATTCACCAGGAGAAGGTCAGGAGTGGCGCCCTGAATTTCTGGGGACTCTACCAGCTCGTGATGCCTGGCGGGACGAGCTATCCATACGATTATGCCGCGGTCAACGGAGTGAGCAGTCTTTCCGCTCTGGAGAACGCGTACCCTGACGAGCTTTTTCGGCGCGTGCACCCGAACATCCCGCTCACCGACCTCGGGAACCGCACCGTGGCCGCCCGCGACCTCACGCGGAGTGAGCTCTGGGTGCTCGTGGACTTTACGCCGTAACACCGCGTTAGCCGTCCGAGAGCAGAACGCCCAACGCCGCGAAGTCGCGGAAGTGAACCGACACACTTGCTTGCGGTTCGCGGATGGTGTCCGTTGTGGTGTCCATTCGAATGCGCAAAATGTTCGCGGACAGCACGTAAGACGTTCTTTAAGCGCGACTTGCTGAGCAGGATGTTCGTGAACGTAGGCCCAAGTAAAACTTTTGAGCCTAATTCATGTTCGTATGAACCGGCCTGATAAGCGTGAGGTCGGTAGTTCAACTCTACCCAGGCCCATTAATTTGAGATCATTACCCCGCAAGCGTTTAGGCGCTGGCGGGGTTTTTCTCTTTGCGCCCATCGAGCTCTTGGTGTCCATTCGTGGTGGCCGTTGGGCGGTTTCCAGTCCCAACGATGGCGTTGCGTAGTCCCCGTGTTCCCGACTTCCCTCTACCGCATCATAACGGGCAGCGGGATCCGCGCTCCTACGCCAACCGACGTATAGTGGGAAGAGTATTCCTCGCCTATTCTCTGGACACGTAGTCAAGACACGATAAGTTGGCTTACGGAGGCCTATGGATTCGTCCGGAGACTCTGAATCTGACAGGCGTTTGGCGAGGATCGAGGCGGCTATCGTAGGTCTTGAGCGATCGATCGATGCGCTCATGGCCGAGCGAAGGCCCCCTCGCCCGTACGAGCTCGCAGCCGAGCCACCACATGTGCAGCGGCGCACCCCGGTTCCCACCGAGGTGCCGCCACTCATCCCACACCTGCGCGCGAACAGGCCGGATGGAATCGGCGAGGGTCTCTCTTCCTGGTTCGCCTCGCGTAGCCCAGAATGGTGGCTGAGCCGCGTCGGAATCGGATTTGTCATCCTCGGCATTCTGCTGTTGTATGGATATGCCGTGGACCGGGGCTGGATCACACCGCCCATACGCGTATTGACCGGTACGACTGTGGGTGGGTTGCTCGTTTGGGCCGCAGGCCGCGTTCGTTCGCACACCGAACCTGCTGATAAAGCTGACCTCGGATTCCGTGAGCTTCTGCTCGGCGGTGCGCTCGCAATCTGGTATGTGACGGCTTATGCCGCGGCGGTCAGGTACCAGCTGATCCCGATTCCCGTCGCCAGACTTGTCCTCTTCCTCCTCGCAATAGTCTCCACCTGGATCGCGCTCGCGGAACGCCGCGAAACCTTTGCGCTCGTGGCGGTAGCGATTGGATTCGCGACTCCATTCATCCTGCCCGCGCCCATTCAGTCGATGACCGAGCTATCGCTGTATCTCGGCGCGGTTACGGCGATCGGACTGATCATCTATCTGATGCGCGGGTGGCAGACAATCCTGTGGATCACTTTTCTCGCGTTCTGGGTGAGCGTCGCAACACAGACGACTCTATTTCTAAGCGAATGAACATCTCCGGCGTTGTCGTAGCGATCGCGTGCATCGGCTTTGGAAGCCATCTGCCTGCGCAGACACGGACCAGCTCCCTTACTATGGTGCTGGACTCTTTCGACTCGGTGAGTCAGTGGACTACCAATCCCGCCGAGGGCGTCGAGATCACAGTCCATCCCGATTCGAACGGCGGGCACGGAAGAGCGATGCGGCTGGATTTCGATTTCCATGGACACGGTGGATACGGCGTCGTCCATCGGGCGGTCAAGCTGACCCTGCCCCCGAAGTATGAATTCTCATTCGCGATCAAGGGAAATGCGCCCACCAACACCCTTGAGTTCAAGCTCGTGGACTCGACGGGTGCGAGCACGTGGTGGTCCAACACTCCGAACTTTCAATTCCCGCGCGACTGGACGACCATCACCCGGCACAAGAAGCAGATCTTCTACGCCTGGGGGCCAACTCGCGACTTTGACCTGAAGAAGATTAGCGCGATCGAGTTTGCGATCACGGCCGGCTTGGGCGGCAAGGGAAGCGTCTGGCTCGATGACCTCGCCATCACGCCCATCACTCCCCCGGCGCTTGGGTCGGTCGCGTTTTCAATTTTACTAATCGCCGCAGCTGCTGCCTTTACCCGTGCTCCGTTCCTCCGTCGTCGGTTGCTCGCGCTCGGCTCGCCGCGGTACACTCCAAGTCCGGTCACACGCGTCAGCAGGAACATGATTGAAGCGATGGATGCAGTGTCAGCAGCGCTCGGAGGTGGCAAGAGCGCACCGGACAGCCTCGTAGTTTGGGTCCTGACGCTCGCGAGCACTGCTCTGGCGATTGGTCTTCTTGGGCAGATCTGGCCGCAGCTACCAGACGAGATTTGGGGTGTCGCTTTGATAGTGATGGGAGCTGGCGCTTTGGCGTTCTCCCGACGCGGCTCGCAGCCGGATGCGGAGATGGCCCACGTCGCGCTCACCGCCGGCGTGCTCTGGATATTGATCGGGGTCGCTCGCCTCGCACCGACCCCGGAGGGCGTTCCCGCGTGCGCGCTGGTGGCGGCGCTCGTCATCAATTCCGTAAAAGGTCAGCTCGCCGGTCCTCGCACACTCGCAAAGTTGACCATCGGTCTCACGCTGTTTGTGATCGCCGGCAACGAGCTGTGGTCCTCTGACATCGGTCTGGTCCATCTGCGGTGGGTGGCTTCCGGGGTGGTCACCCTCGGAGCCGCGGCCTTCATCGCGCGACAGCTTATCGCCGAGACCGCCGACGAGACACAGGGCATCGTGCTCGCCGCGGCGAGTTACTTTACTGCGCTAATTGTCATCTGGAGCGCACTCGATCCGGTCTGGGCGCCGTTGGTGACTACGAGCTACGCAATTCTCGGGGCGATGTTGCTCATCCTTAGCCGCCGCGAAAGTGCTCCTCCGCTGCTCAGATATCTTGGCGGAGCGACGATGCTCATCGTCGCGGGGCGGCTGCTCCTCGTCGATCTCGCGAGCGTCGAAACGATTTGGCGCGTTCTGTTATTTCTCGTCTGCGGCGCGGTGTTTCTTTATACGGGATCCCGGATGCAGCGCGCGACCCCCGGCAAATAGTCGTGTCCAATGACGTCGCATAGCCGTTCGGGAGATTCTCTGCTGTCGGTTCGTGCAACGCGCGATGAGCGGCGGGCGGACAACGGACAATTCAATTGCCACGTCGCGGTCCGCTATTCATTTCTTCGCCGGCGTGATGTCAGTTACCGGAAGATCCCAATGCGCGAGCAGGAGCTCGAACCGTCGCTGCTCCTCAC
>JBDSRC010000258.1:0-17269 GCA_039929505.1 Gemmatimonadaceae bacterium | reverse complement strand
AGGACCCGGCCACTCACTCCGCAACAGCCCCAGGAACACCGAGTCCCGGTGTCACCTGCGGCGTTCCCACCTCCAGACCGGTCCATCGTCCGGCTCGATCACGTCGCCGACGAACTCGAATCCACACTTGGCCAGGACTCGCGTCGAGGCGTTCGGCACGCGCAGCGTGTGAGCGCGCACGATATTAACGAGGCCGGTCCCGAACGCATACTTAGTAAGCGCCTGGGCCGCTTCGGTGGCGTACCCCAGTCCCTGGTGTTTCGGATCTACACCATAAGCGATCTCGACAAAACCGTCAGGATCGGGAGCGCTCTTGTAGGCGCAGCTTCCGATCGCGGCGCCGCTGCCGCGATGGAGCACGACGAACCCGCATGTCCATACGTCCGCGACGGTAGCGGCCCGGACCCGCGCTAGCCAGTCGGCCGAGACCTCCGCTTTATCGGATGCAGACAATGAATCGATCCAGCTGAGAACTTCAGCGGGCTTGCGGACTAGCAGCCTGAGGCGCTCGGTGTCGATCACTGTCCCGCTCATAGCGCCTCGAAATTATCGAAATGGAAGGGAACGCACACGGCGAGCGAGGCAACCCTTTACGCAAAGATCTCTCACCGTCAGCGGCCACGCGTTTCGGCACGTCAAACTAGGCGGAGCGACGGACCAACGTCGGTTTGACTGCGAGCTTCCCCGCGATGCCGGTACCGCTGCGCGTCATGTGTGCTCCTATTTGAGGGCGTTCAGCGCTCGCTCGGACAGGCCGCCTTACGGAATAACTTAGTTTATAGTTTCTTTTGCTACGATCACCCCTGCACCGCCATTCGCGCGAAACCGAATCCGATCGGTGCTCGTAGGTCTGAGAAGCCCCGCGCCCCAGCGCACGCCTTCAAAGAAGGAACGACGCAAGCCAATGCTCTGCATCCTTTATGTAATCGCCGTCGGGACCGTTCTCGGCATTGTAGGACTGCTGGTCGAGCGCGCCCTGCCGCCGACGGCGGCGCGTCGCTGGGTGTGGTGCGCCATCATCGCGACTTCGCTCATCGTGCCCGGGTTCTACCGGGCCAACCACAACTTTTCGATCACCGAAGTATTCGAGCAGCAGGCAGCGCATCCACCCGGTCATGCCCTCGCGAGCGCTGCTCTTACAGCGCTCGATCCCGCCTGGTGGGCTCGAGTTCAATCGCTCGACACGCAGATCAACCGGATCTGGGTCACGGTTTCGTGGCTGCTCATCGTGTGGGGACTGGCGAATGCCGGGCGGGTGTACCGCGTGGTGAGCGTGTCACGCCGGCAGCAAGCCGCCCGACACGCGCCGACGATCGTGGACGGCGTTCCGGTCGTCATCACCGACTCTATCGGACCGGCGACGGTCGGATTTTGGCGGTCTCGCGTGCTGGTCCCCCGGTGGGTGCTCGCCCTGCCTGGTGTGCAGCGGCAGTATGTCCTCCGCCATGAGGAGGAGCACCGGAGTGCCAACGACGCGCGCCTGCTCCTCGTTGCTTCACTGACGCTGCTCCTGGTGCCGTGGAACCTCGCGCTCTGGTGGCAGCTCTGGCGGTTACGCCTCGCGGTCGAGATCGATTGCGACAATCGCGTCGTCGCGGCACTCGGCGATGCGAACGCCTACGGAGGTCTTCTGCTCAAAGTCGCGGAGGCCTCGAGCCGGGGTCCACGCCTCCAACCAGCGTTTCTCGGGGGCATGGGATCTCTCGAGCGCCGGCTCGCCGCGCTCTTGGCCCCCACACCACTCCGCCACGCTCAGCGTTTCCTGGTGCCGGCGATGGCAATTGCGCTACTGTTCGCGGTGTTGTCGATGCCGCATCCCGTGCTCGGGGGAGAATCGATGTCGCACCACCCGACAAGCGCTACGCCGACCGCGATCGCGGTCTCAACCAAGCCACTGCCTGCAACGGAATCACTTGCCGCCAATCGACCCTAAGAAGAAAGGTGTGACGGATCTTCACCTGACCCAGCGCGAGCTCGACATCATGAGCGTCCTCTGGGAGCTGGGAGAGGCGACCGTCACCGAGGTCAGAGACCGCGTCGATCCCGATCTCGCGTACACCGGCATCTCCAGCATGATTCGCACGCTCGAGATGAAGGGCTACGTCTCACACCGCCGTGGGGAAGGGAAGACGCACGTCTACTTCCCGGTGATCGAGGCGGAAAAGGCCGGGGAGTCGGCGCTTGGCAGAGTACTCGACAAGATCTATGGCGGGTCTCCGATCAAGCTTCTCGCTCATCTCGTGGATCAGCACCGGCTGTCGGAGAAGGAGCTCGCGCGCATGCGCGACCTGTTAAAGGGCGCGAAAAAGAAACGATAGCCGCGTTCGGCGGTGTTTTCACGCCGTTCTCACACGCAAGCCGGTCAGCGCGCGGGCTTGGCCTTCTTCATCGTGATTGCGATCACTCCGTTCAGCCCGCGGATCCCGTGGATCACGGCATCGGGACCCTTCAGCACCTTGATCGATTCGATGCTGTACGGGTCGATGCCGCTCAGCGCGCCGCCGGCGCCCGGCTCGAACGGCATCCCATCGATCAGGTAAAGCGGCGCGTCGGTGCCGGTGAACGAATGCGCGCCGCGGATGTTGACCGCGAGGCTACCGTCTTCGGCGCGGGTGACGGTGAGGCCGGAAACCCTGCCTTGAAGAACCCTTTCGATCGGCTCGTTCGGATGCCTCTCGATGACTTCCGCCGTTACCGCCGAATTCTCGGGCGCCACACCGCGCGGATTGCCGGAAGCACATCCGGTCACGATCAGCAATGCGGCGACCGGCACAACGATCTGGAAGGAGGATGACATTAGAATGAGGGGCCCCAACCGCGTAGAGGGTGAGTGCTCGTCGGGAAAATGTCCGGCGCTGTGTTGAACGTGTTCAATGTGCCAGGTCGGTGCAAGAGTCCTTACGCCCGGGCACTCGGGCATGCGTGTTGCCCTACTCTTGCTTCAAACAAACGAGAGTGAGCGATGACAGAAGACCGCACCGGATACAAGCACGACGCGAGCGACAAGAAGCTCGACCAATCCGCCGAAGCAGCGAACGAGTCCAGTCCGGCGAGCGATACCCAGCACTCGTCCGGGCCACGGCACGATCCCGCCGAGATCAGGAAGCACGACGACGTGGGCAAGGACCGCCTGTTCGAAGGCCGACAGCAGCACGACGACGCGGAAAAAAACAGTGAGAAGACCCGCCTCGCTAAAGATGTCGCGCGTCACGACCACCCGGTTGACGACGATATCGCGGATGCGGGATCAGGGGCGAGCGCAAAGCGAAAGAGCTGAGCTCCATTCGGCCCGATCGGCGTAGAGGAGTCGGGCTCGGACACATCGACCCCGCCTTGAGAGTATTCTTTCGAATGAGCGTCATTTCGTATGCGTGAGGCCGACGAGGGCGCGCATTCGCATTTCGTCGATTTCCTCCCACGCATTCTCCTCCTCGGGCAACGGCTTGCGCAAACGCACGGCTCGGCTCGATCCCGCGGTCGCCGATTGGGAGACTGACGCGATCCGGGCGTGCACCTCGCTCACTCGGGTGATGGCGATGACTTCACGAACGTTGTTCTCGCGAATGCCACCGCCCGCCATCACGGTGATGCGGCCGCGCGCCTGTTCGACGAGCCGAGCGATTGTTTCGGCCCCTTCGATTGCGGTCGCCGCGCCTCCGGAGGTGAGAACGCGGCTCACACCCGCGCCGATCAGCATTTCCAGCGCGTTCGGGAGATCGGGAGCAACGTCGAATGCGCGGTGAAAGCTCACCGGCAGCCCCTGCGCCGCCCCGGTCAATTCGCCGATCATCGCGACGTTTACCTGGCCATTCTCGTCGAGAGCGCCGATGACGATCCCGTCGGCACCTTCACCCCGCGCGACTACGACGTCACGCCGCATCACCCCAATGTCGTCACGGCCATAGACAAACCCGCCGCCGCGCGGTCGAATCAGGACGAACACCGGAATGCGAACCCGGGCCTTCACGGCACCAATCAATCCGGCGCTCGGCGTCGTGCCACCGTCGTGGAGATTCGCGCAGAGCTCGACGCGTCCCGCTCCGGCGCGCTCGGCAACGATCGCGGATTGAAGTGTGTCGACCGCCGCCTCGACCAGAGTCAGATCGTGCTTCTCCTATCGAACGCCACCTGAACTACGCCATCCATATTGGCAGCTCGTTCCAGCATGTCGGCGAGGCGTATGTAGATCCGAATCATGAGCTCGCGAGAATCTGTGATGCCCCCAAGGCGGGCGGAATGCGGGGAAGTGTGAACGAGAAAGTCGTTCCAACCCCTAGCGTGCTCTCGACGGAGAGACGTCCGCCGTGCGCTTCGACAATTCCTTTCGCGATGAATAGCCCGAGACCGGCGCCAGCCCGACGCGTTTCCCGAGCCTGCCAGAAGCGATCGAAAAGACGCGGAAGACTCTCGGCTGGGATCCCCGCGCCGGTGTCGGCGATAGTGAATAAGGCGTCGTCCCCGACGACACTGCCGCGGACATCGATGCGACCGCCCTTTGGCGTGAACTTCAGCGCGTTGCCGACGAGATTGGAGAACACCTGATAGATCCGCCCTCGGTCGGCAAACACCTTTGATGGAGCTCCGTCCCACGCGTGGCTCAGCTCGATCCCGGCCTCGGTGGCTAGCGGTGCGGTATCGAGCAGCGCTTCGTCAATCAGCGCCTGTCCGTCTACCAGAGTCGGGTCGACGGCAAGTCGTTTTGAGTCGATCCGGGTGACATCGAGCAGATCCTCGATGAGGGAGTTTGCCCTTCGCATCGCCCGCACGATGATGTTGAGCTTCGCAGGCAGTGATACCGGTGGTCCGCCCTGATCGCCGCCCGGGATCATCAATCCCGCCGGGCCGACGATATCGAGAAGGAAGGTGGCGGCCATGTTGATGGTGTTGAGCGGATTGCGGAGATCGTGCGACACAATGCCGAGCACATCATCACGGGCGCGCGTTGCCTGCTGCGCCTGCTGGTAGAGCCGCGCGTTGTCCACCGCCAGCGCGGCGCGTCGCGCCAGGTCCGTGGCGAGATCGAGATCGTCATCGCCGTAGCTGCGATCGCTCGATGCGGAGATCAGGGTGAGCGCGCCGAGCGTCTCGCCGCGCGCCATTAGCGGCGCCGCGATGAACGACCGGACTCCGTGTGCCGCAAGCGCGGCCCCGTGCCCGGTATTCGGATCGGGGACATCGATAAACGCGCGCGGTGAAGCGAGGATGCTCCATAACGGCGGTGCTCCGCCCGCCAATGGGGTCGCGAGTATCGCGGCGAGGTCGTCCAGCGAGCTGTCCGCCCGAGCCACGTCCACTCGGACAAGGATTCCGTCGTCATTCAACGCGTCCACGACGCATACGTCAGCGATGGACGGGACCGCCAGGCGCGCCAGCTCTTTGAGGACCTGATCAGCATCGTTGGACGCCGAAAGCAGCTCGCCTGCTTCCGCGAGAAACCGCGCCCGTCGTTCGGCCGCGCGCACCGCCGCGCTGGTGAGCATCAGGTCTTCATAGCTCGACACCACGAGCCCGAGGATGTGCTCGGTGTCGGCGGCAATGGTGAATCTGGAGCCGAGCAGAGTGACGTCTACCGGTGGCGTCGGCACGGCATCGGGCGCGCGGCGCGGACGATCGATCGCGGCGCGGACTCGAGCGAGCAATCGCTCGGGGAGATACGGTTTGGTGACGTAGCTGTCGGCGCCGCTTGCGACGCCGCGGACGATCGCGAGTGGGTCGTTGAGACTCGTCAGCAGCACGACTGGCAGATCGCGCAGCTTCGGATCTGCTTTCACGCGTCGCGCGACATCGTACCCACTGATGTCGGGCATGACGACATCGCTCAGAACGACGTCGAAGCTCTCGGTCTGGACGAGCTCTATTGCGCGCTCACCTGCGCGCGCAACGACCACGCCGTAACCCGCCTGCTCGAGCAGATGGGCCAGCGCCGCTGCCTGGGTGGCACTATCCTCGACGACCAGGATGCGCTCGGTCACGTCACGGCGTCGATGAGGAAAGGCGCGATTTCCGGAAGCGCGAGCACATTGTTGACGACTCCCGCCCGTGCCGCCTCTCGCGGCATCCCGTACACGATGGAAGTCGCCTCATCCTGCGCGATCACCAGCCCACCCGCCGCGTGAACGGCGCGAAGGCCCGTCACACCGTCATCGCCCATCCCGGTCATGATGAGCGCAATCATACGGCTTCCGTATGACGCCGCGGCGCTCTCGAAGAGATGCGTCGCCGACGGGCGGAAGGACCCGATGGCAGGCGCGCTCGACAGCGTGATGCGTCCGTCGTCGGCGATGCCGAGATGTCGATCGTCGGGCGCCAGGTACACGACTCCGGGCCGGCAGACGTCGTATGCGGTGGCGACGCAGACTGCGAGGGTCGTATTCGCGCTCAGCCAGTTGGCCAGACCATCGACGAAGCCCTTCGAAATGTGCTGCACCACCAGCATGGGCACCGACATGCTTGCGGGCAGCGCATGGAGAACGTCTCTGAGCGCCGCCGGTCCCCCGGTTGATGCACCGATGGCGATTATTCGTGGGCGCTCGCCCGAGCGCACCGGACGAACCCCAACGGGGCGCTGCGGTCTCGTCGGCGTCGATGCGCCCCAGCGACGCACGACCTTCACGTCGCTCATGGCCTTCACCATCGCGACGAGGTGCGCCTGCTGCTCCCGGAATCGCGGAGTCGTTGGCCCGGAGGGCTTCGGCAGCACCATCAAGGCACCGGCGCGCGTCGCCTCGAGCGACAGCTCGACTTCGCTCTCGTTCGCCTGAGACGACACGATGATTATCGGCGTCGGCATCTTTCCAACGATACGCATGGTTGCCTCGAGCCCATCGAGCTCGGGCATATTGACGTCCATCGTGATCAAGTCGGGGCGAAGCCGCTCGGCCATCTCTACCGCCTCGAGCCCGTTTCGCGCTTCACCGACGACGGTGATGCCGGGATCACTCGTGAGCATTCCTACGATTAGCTGCCGGGCGGTCGGTGAATCCTCGGCGACGAGAACACGGATCACGCCGCATCTCCCAGCAGCTGGCGGACGATCCCGAGCAGTGTGTCCTGATCGAAGCTCGATTTCATGATGTAGGCATCGGCACCCGCTTCCAGTCCGCGCGCCCGCGCTTCGGGTTTGTCGAGGGATGTCACGAGGATCACCGGCAGCTTCGCGTGCGCCGCCGTCGCGCGGATACGCTCCGTCAAGCCGAGGCCATCCAGCCGCGGCATCTCGACATCGCTGACGACGAGATCCACGCCCCCCTCCTCCACGAGTCGCAGTGCGTCGACACCGTTGACCGCGGTGGTCACCCGATAGCCAGCGGCCGTCAGCACGCTCTCTTCCAGCGTTCGCGTGGTGATGGAATCGTCAACGACGAGAATGTGCCACTCGCGGGGAGGAGCGATCGTCTCGATCGCGAACCCCATCGACGCATCCCGGCCGCCGTCACGTCCCGCCGAGCTGACGAGCGCATTGGCGTTCACGACGAGGGCGATTCGCGTTCCGTCCAGCAGAGCGGCCCCGGAGTACTTCAGGTCGGCTTCGTCGCCAGCATGCTCGAGTGGGCGGACGACGATCTCGCGCTCCTCGCACATCTCGTCGACGGCGATCGCGAGCCGGCGTCCTTCAACCGCGAGAATGATGATGTTCAGGTCGGGTTCCGGCGGCGGATCGACGAGCGGCGGACCCAGCAGCCGCGCGAGGGATGTCAGCGGCATAGCCTCGCTTCCAATCGTCAGCATGGTCCGCCCCTCGACCAATCGGACCTGCCCTCGCGATACTCGCATCACGCGTTCGAGGAAGGTGGTCGGGATGGCGAGCATCTGGCGCCCTGCCAACACGAGCAGCGCACGGAGCGTGGCAACGCTGACCGGCACCTGGATGGTGAATGTCGTTCCGGCGCCCGCGACCCATTGGACATTCACGGTTCCGCCGAGCCGCTCCACCGCGGTGCGGACGATGTCGAGCCCGACTCCGCGGCCGGAAATGTTTGTCGCAACGCGCCGGGTGCTGAACCCGCTCTCGAACAGAGTCCGTGCGACATCCCGATCGTCTGCGGGTACGCTGCGACCGCGCTCCTTCAGCAGTGCCCGGATCGAGTCAACATCCAGTCCGGCGCCGTCATCGGAAACAGTGATGCGAAGGCGGTCGCCCCCCAGCTCCGCGCGCACGGTGATGGATCCCTCCGCCTTCTTGCCGCGGCGAATCCGGTCGGCCGACGCTCCAATGCCATGATCGATGGCGTTGCGAACCAAGTGCAGCAGCGGTTCGCGCAGAGTGTCCAGCACGGTGCGATCGGCCTCGACTTCCTGACCTTCCACGACGACTTGCACCTGTTTCCCGAGAGTGGCCGCGACATCGCGCGCGGCCCGGGGCAGCTTCTCGGCGATATCGGAGAAGGGCCGCATCCGCAGACGCCCGACATTTTCGACGAGCCGCGACGTCGTCCCGCCCAGCGACCGCGCATCCTCGCCAATCGCGCGGGCAAGCTCGCCGACCTGGCGATCGAGATGCACCAGACGACTATCGACGGCGGCCATTGCGGCGATCAGGGTTGGCGACGCACCCGACCGCACGAGACTCCGCTGGTACGCCCCGGCGGTGCGCTCCCATTCACCGCGCCAGCCTCGAATCGATTCGGCAAGGGCTTCGACGGCAGCGGGTCGATCGCCGATCATGCCAGTCATCCCGAGCAGCTCGCCGGCAACTGTCACGAGCGAATCGAGCTGTCGCGCGCCGACACGGATCTGATCGTCGCGCTCGACCGGTGATGGTCCCGAGATCATCGCAGGACCTTCCACCGCCGAACGGGGAGATCTCCGATCGGGCTCCGGACCGGGCAATCTGCGATCGTGATCCGGATCATGCACCGGAATGATTGGCGCGGGCCGCGCTCGTTCGGAGCTATCGGCGCCGCTCGCGCGGCGCCGGAGCTGCTGAAGCAGCTCCACGACAACCGGCGAAGAGCGGGCATCACGCCCCTCACGCAACATGCGACCGGCGTCGGCGAGCGCGTCGGATCCAGCGAATAGCAAGGAGATCTGGGATCCGGCCAAGGGCGTGCCAGCATCGCGAGCAACCGCGCACATCGCCTCGAGCTCGTGACACACCTCCTCGATTGCGTTGACGCCCGCGGCGCGTGAGGCGCCCTTCAGCGTATGCGCAATGCGAAAGACCGACTTCAGATGCTCGGCATCAGCCGGATCGCGCTCGAGCGCGAGCAGGTCAGCGTCGAGCGCTCGCAGCTGCTCATCGAGCTCGTCGAGGAAAGTCGCGAGCAGGCGGGCCGCCAGCGCACCCTTGTCAGCCGTCGTGCGCTCGGTCAACGGATGCGCCCTCCTCCACGCGACGCCGAGGAGCCGACGAGCATCATGAGACGTGTGCCGAGCTTGTTGAGATCCTGCGCCGCCTGCTCCGACTGACGTGTCGCGGTCAGGTTCTGCTGCGTGGCGTCGTGAATGTTCGCGATCGCCTGTCGGATCTGCCCCATCCCGATCGCTTGCTGGCCCGCTGATGCGACGATCTGCGCCGCCGCCTGGGCGGCATCGTTCACGGTTTCCGCGAG
This sequence comes from Gemmatimonadaceae bacterium, assembly GCA_039929505.1. Lineage (GTDB taxonomy): Bacteria > Gemmatimonadota > Gemmatimonadetes > Gemmatimonadales > Gemmatimonadaceae > UBA4720. Next base: position 7,718 of record JBDSRC010000258.1, on the reverse strand, counting down.
CCCGCTCATTATCTCGCCGGTCTGTTTCACCTGAGCGGTCGCGATGGCGACCTGCTTCGTGCCTTGCTCCGTCGTCATGACCGCGGCGCTCGTCGCCCGCTGAATATCGCCGAGAATCTGCCGCACCTGCGTCGTGCTTTGCTTGGCCTGACTGGCGAGCGCCTTGATCTCTGAAGCAACCACGGCGAATCCGCGCCCGTGCTCGCCCGCCCGCGCGCTCTCGACAGCGGCGTTGAGAGCGAGGAGCTTGGTCTGTTCAGCGATGTCGCTGACGGCAGTGATGATCTCGCCGATCGCCTGCGCCTGGTCGGCGAGCGCGACAATGCGCTCGGCGATAGATCCCACCTGGCCTTCGACCGCCCGCATTGCGGACGTGGTATCCTCGATTGACTTGCGGCCCTGTCGTGCGCTGTCCGCCGCGCGCTGCGCCGAATCAGCGACGGCCTTGGCTCGCTGCGCGGCCTGGTTGGCGGTCTGCGCCACTTCGTCGACAGTCGCTACCGTCTCAGTGATCGCGGCCATCGACTCGTTCGTTCCCGCGGCCTGCTGCGTAGTAGCCGCGAGAATCTGAGCGGCGCTCGACGCGATGACAGCCGACGATTCCTGAAGTGGCCGATTGATCGACCGGCTGAGAAACCATGTCGCGGCAGCGCCGCCAATCAATGCGAGCAGCAGTCCCCAGAGAAGCGAGGTCCTCGCGTCGGTCGAAGTGCGCTGGCCCAGGGAGGCGATCGAGTCCGAGTACGCGCGCGCCCACTCGACGCGCTCGGCGATCCTGCGGTCCAGTTCCACGCGAGCCGGCTGCACGCGGCCCGACCTGATGCGGTTGGATTCGGGGATGTTGCCGGCCCGCCGCTGGGACGCTGCCTCGTCGGCCGCGGACGACCAGACAGTGGTGAGCGAATCGACCGACCGCCAGGGCGCAGTGCTTCCCTGAGGCAGCGCGTCAATAATGCCGTCGATGATCTGCCTCGCTTTCGCGATGCGCCTGGTCTTGGCGACGAGATCGCTTTCCGAGCCGTCGAGGAGATACCGGAGATCCTCGACGTTGGCTGCGCGAATCTCGGATTCGGCCTCAATCGCCGGCCCGAGCAGGTTTCGCCTGACCTCCAGCGAGACGTCGTATGTGCTGGCGGTGCGCCTCAGCGCCCAGTATCCCCCGCCGGCAACGGCGGCAACGAGTAGCAGGACGAGCACAAAGCCGAGGGTGATGCGCTTGCCAATTGTAAAGTTCATTCCCGTGGTCCTCCGGACTGCTGGGTTGGTGCAAATCGAACGATGAGCGCGGCGGCATCCAGCACGACGATTCCGTCGGCTGTCGTCCCGCGAACGATCTCACTGCGCGCCGGCGAGACATTCTCGACCGGACGGATTTCATTGGTATTGAGGTGCTGCACGTCCTCGACTTCATCGGCGAGGATTCCGAAAGCGGCCGTGCGCTGGCCGATGACAAGGATGCGCGTCGCATCGGTCATTGCGACCGGCTCGCGCCGGCTGTGGGCGATGTCGAGTATCGTGAGCACCCGGCCTCGCCACGCGATCGCGCCCGCAACGGGGGAACGAGCACCTGGAATCGGCGTCAGCTCGGTGGTGCGATAGACTTCCGTCGTGTAATCGAGCGGGACACCGACCCGCTCGTCCCCGAGTCGGACGACGAGTACCGAGGCGCGGTTCTCTCCTCCGATATCTCCTTCCTCGATGCCGGCAAGCGGCTGCGCGAGTCGACGCGCGCGTTCCACCAGCACCGCGCGCGCGGACGTGTTGAGCTCAGTCATCGCCGCGGAGCCCGAGTTGTCGCACCGAGCATCTCGAGACGGAAGCGCGCGATGCGAAGGAGCTGCGCCGCTTCGACGCCGTCGCCGCCTGGAACGGGTGTGGCGGGGGCGAGCCCCGCGAGCAACGTCTCGGCGTTCTTGAATGCACGGCGCGCGTTGACGACATCACCGGTGCGCGACAGGGCGTCCCCGAGTGCGAGGTGTGCGATCGTGTAATGCGGGCTGAGATAGAGAGCCTGTTTCGCCGCGACGGCCGCCTCGCTGTACCTGCCCGCCTCCGTGAGGAGAATTCCATGTAGATGCGTCAGCTCGACGGACATTCTGTTGCGCTCGAGCGCAGAGGCGCACGCTTCTCCCGCGGCATCGAGATCCCCGCGGTTGGCGAGACTGCGGACGAGCACGATCCAGATAAGATCCTTGTCTTCGCCTCGGTCGATCGCATTTCGCGCGAGGCGAATGGCAGCGTCGTAGTCTGCCTGCTCGTAGGCGGTTTCGCAGGCGTCGTGGGTGTCGTCGTCGGCATCCACGGGCGCTGGTAAATCAGCCTGTACGATCGGTGCTGCGTCGGCCGTCACAGAGAACTTTGCCGCCGGCTCCGCGACAGCAACATCCTCGAACGTCGCGGGCTCGACACCCGACCACACGTCCCTGAAAAGCTGCCGCACGTCGCCAGGGGTAGTACCGGGTGGACGATACGCGAGGCCGGCCCCGGTCAGGACCACCTCACACGGCACGAATTCGGCGATCGGCGGATCGGATGCGCCGAGGAACAGCCAGCCGCCGGGGGCAAGCGATGCGATGAGCCGTGCAGCGATCGCCGCGACGGTCGCCAGATCGAAGTAGATGAGGACGTTGCGGCAAAAGACGACATCCATCTGCCCGACGCGGGTTGCCAGCGAAGGATATTCCGACGACGCGAGGTTGAGCACCCTGAACTCGACGGAGCTGCGGAGATCACGTCGCAGCACGAACTGCTTACCGTGTCGCTCGAAGTAGCGGGCAATGACCTGCTCGCTTACTCCGCGCATTGACCATGCGGTGTAGCGCGCGCGCTTGGCGGCAACCAGCCGCGCCACGGAGAGATCGGTTCCGAGGATCGACACTGCTCCCGGCCAGCCAGCATCCTTCACCGTCATTGCCAGCGAGTACGCCTCTTCCCCGGTTGCGCAGCCCGCCGACCAGATGCGGAGTGCGCGGCCACCGGCGGTGCCACGCAGGTCGGGCAGCACGGTGTGCTTCAGAAAATCGAGCTGTCCATTTTCCCGGAGAAAGAACGTTTCTCCGATGGTCAGCTCCGTGATCAGTATGTCCCGGATTTCTCCCGCGGCTCTGATTGCGCGGAGGAGATCGGCCGGATCGGAGATGCATGCGGCGACCATCGCGCGGCGCATACCAGACTCGGCTGACTCACGCCGGTTGGCGGGAAAGACAAGGCCGGTAGTCTCGTGCAGCGCGAGCGAAATCTCCGCAAACTCAGGTTGCGTCCACTCGCCGCCATGCGGCCGGATGCGGGGACGCTCAGCCACTTGCAGTCGTCAGCGCGTCGTCGAGCTTCTCGGTTTCGGACTGCGAGAGAAAAGCCGCGAGATCGTAGATGATGGTCGTGCCGTCGGCCGTTGCCGCGACACCGGCAACGTGGCGCGGCCTTGCGCCGCCGACGCCCGAATCCTCGAGTGAAACGGCGATATCGCCGTCGGGAATCGAAACGAAGTCGTCGGCCGCATCCACCCGAACGGCGGTCGAGCGCGCGCCCGTCGCGAGAATGACGAGGTGCTGTCCCGGATCGATTTCGCGTGTGGGCAAACCGAGACGCGCGCGCAGGTCGAACACCGGAACGATGGTTCCTCGCACGTTAACGATGCCCTCGATTACCGCCGGTGCTCCCGGCAGCGGCGAGATCTCGACCATTTGGACTACCTGGACGACGTCCCCGGCTCGGAAAGCGTGAAGCCTGCTATCGAGCTCGAACGTCAGGACGTCCAAAACGATCCTTGTGCGGTAGCGTGCACCTCGGCCTCCGTATCAGTTTGCCTGACCTGAGGCGCGAGGGCCTGCCTTCAGAAGCGCTTGACCTTCCAAGTGGGTCCAAAGGCGTCGTCGGGGCGTGTGGACAGCAACCGGCAAGGAGGAGAGGGTATTCTACCGTACAGTCATGCAATTAGCACGCCGGGTAGCGCCTCCCCGTTCCCCGCCCACTGGCAGGGTGATACGGGTCAGCTCAAGGAGGCCATGTCGATCACGAATCGATATCGTACGTCGCTCTTCAACATGCGCTCGTAGGCTTCATTGATGTAGGACATGTCGATCATCTCGATGTCTGAGCTGATGCCATTCTCGGCGCAGTAATCGAGCATCTCCTGCGTTTCGGGAAGCCCGCCAATGCCCGATCCCGCGAGGCTGCGTCGCCCGCCCATCAGAGTGAACACCGCGACCTCGGCTGGCGTCGGCGGCGCGCCGACGCAAATCATCACGCCGTCGGTGTTCAGAAGGCTCAGATACTGGTTGTAATCGTGCTTCGCCGAAACAGTGTCGAGGATGAAATCGAAGTAGCCGCTCAGCTCCTTCAGCTGCGCCGCATCACTCGTGAGCGCGAACTTCTGCGCGCCCAGCCGCAGAGCATCGGCTTTCTTTCCAGGTGAGGTGCTGAGGAGCGTTACCTCCGCTCCGAATGCGGCTCCGAACTTCACGCCCATGTGGCCGAGTCCGCCGAGTCCCACCACGCCGAGCTTGTGGCCTTTGCCGACTTCCCAGTGGCGAAGCGGTGACCAGGTGGTGATACCGGCGCAAAGGAGCGGTGCTACTTCGGCGAGTGGAAGCTTGTCCGAGACCCGCAGCACGAAGTCCTCGTGCACGACGTTCTGCTTCGAGTAGCCGCCGTAGGTAATGTCGCCGCTGATCCTGTCACGTCCGCTGTAGGTCTGGACGTTGCCCACCTTGCAGTACTGCTCGAGACCTTTTCGGCAGTTACTGCACTCGCGGCAGGAATCGACCATGCATCCGACACCGACGAGATCGCCGCTCCTGAACTTCGTAACCTTGTCGCCGACGGCGGTCACCCGGCCCACCATCTCATGTCCGGGAACGACAGGAAAAGTCGTTGCCTTCCACTCGTTGCGGGCCATGTGCAGGTCGGAGTGACACACTCCGCAGTACAGGATCTCGAACTGCACATCGCGGGGCCTGAGCTCGCGGCGCTCGATCTGGAATGGAGCGAGAGGCGTGTCTGGCGCCTGTGCGGCGTATGCCCGCGTCAGCGATTTTTTCGTCGGCGCTGAAGCGACTCGCTCCCGTGGCGACGTGGCCGTGTTTTTTTGGGTCATGGTAATTCTCCCCGGTGGATTAACCGCAACGCGATGGGTGAGCCCGAAGCGACGGCCGGGCGTCACCTATATCTATCGAGCCGGGTGCGCCATCGGTACCTGCACACATGGCTTGGAGAGTATTCCCGGCGGGGTTCAAGCGGGTGACCAATAGCGATAGCCTTTCGCCAACGTGCGAAAGGCGGAAGTGGAGTCAGACAGCAGTAGCTCGGATGACTCGCCCTCCGCGCCCGCCCAGGTAAAGGCCATGACAAACCCGTAGGGCATGACGGCGACGAGGAGGATGTCGAAGCCCCTCGGAGAGAACACTCCCTCGTCGTCCACACGCCACGTGCTTTCCCCGGACCCATCGTAGGTTGCGGTTCGACAGAACCGCCCGTCGAGAGGCGATACCGCATAGCGGTACACCAGCCATATGAGCAGAAACTGGAGCGGAAGCCGGATCCACAGCAGGGTCTCGATCCAGATCGGACCGCCGGCTGCCCTAACGGTTGCCAATATCTGGATGTTCGCCGGAAATACAGCGACGAGCAGCGCGAGCAGGCACGATCCGACGACGACCCGCAAAGCCGGGATCAGCAGGCCAGCCGCGCCCAGCAGCTCGAGCACGCCGCTGATCGATACCAGAAAGGCGCGATGGGGCAGCCACTCGGGAATGGCTCTCGCGTACGCGTCGGCGAAGGCGAAGTGTCCGACACCGGAGGCCGCGAAAAGGAGAGCCAGAGCAAGCGTCGGCGGGTCGGGCATGCGGACGCTCGTCCCGGAAAGCCCCGGCTTCCGGGGCCACCGCGCTGTGAAGCTCTGCTCGCTCACCGTATCAGCCGAGTCGTCTCTGCAGGCGTGAACAGAAGGCTCTGCCTTCTGGAACCTGCATTGACCTGGAGGATGTTGACCTGGTCGGAAAACAGATCACTCAGGATTGAGTAGCGGACCCGAGCTCCACTAAGGCCGCCCGGCAGTCGTCCGGAAAGGCAGATCACCAGCAGATCGGCCACCCTCTTCGACCCACACCACTTCAGCGGAAGTCCCCTGCCGCTCCTGTCGATGATGACGAACGTTCGCATCAGGTACTTCACGATCCGCGCATCGGGAGGGATTCCAGCCGCCGTATCGCTGGCACGCGTGTGCTGGTAAAAATCGTCGGCGAAGACGCGGAGAGTTACCGTAAAATCGTCATTTCCTTCGTGTGTGATCGCCGCCACACTGGTGTGCAGTGGATGGGCAAGCGCGGGCTGCGCGGCCAGTACACTCAGAATGGCCGCGAGCAACAGCGGTCTTCCACGTCCCCGCAAGATGGTCACCGGTTACCAGGGAGCGCGGAGCGCGGCCCATCGCGCAGCGACAACCAAAATCAGTATGGACAGACCCGCCGAGCGAAGGCGAACAACTGGCCAGTTCGAGGACGCCACCCGTGACGAGTCTATCACCCGGTCGAGCACGTACAGCCCGCCGAATATCACCAGAAGAACGGTGACCTGTCCGAGCTCTATTCCGAGATTGAAGCCGAAGAGCGGCAGCGCGATTCCTTCGCCGAACACGTTCTCCAGGTAGTTGGCGAAACCTGCGCCGTGAACCAGACCGAACACTCCGGCCAGAACCGGCCGGCGGTGCCGACCACCACCCGCCGCTTTCCGCTCTCTGACGATGACATTCTCGATACAAGTGGCGACGATGGTAAGCGGGATGAGAAACTCGACGACGTCGCTCTGAATGCGGAGCATGCCGATCACCGCCAGCACGAGCGTTATCGAATGCCCGACGGTGAATGCCGTCACTACCCACAGTGTGTCCCGCCAGTCTCTAACCGTGTAAATCGCGGCGAGGGCAAGCAGGAAGAGGATGTGATCGAGCGCATCGAGAGTGGTGATGTGCGCGAATCCGAGCTGCACGAACGCGCCGAAGTCGCTCATCGGGACAGGGACTCCAGCGCTTCGCGCGCGATTCGCGCCTGTATTGGATGGAACTCACTGTTAATGGTGAGGGCCCGCTCCAGATAATCCCGCGCCGCGGCGCGATCGCCGAGCGCGCGCTCGATCATGCCGGCGTGATAGAAAAGTGAAGCGTCCTCCGTTCCGAGCCTGAGCGCCTGGCGCGCCGCACGCCGCGCTTCGACGTGCAGCCCCTGCTTGAAGAGAGCCCAGCCGAGGAGGTCATAGCCGTAAATGTCCTTGCGGATCGCGATCTCTTCCCGAGCTTTTTGCAGCACCTCCGGTACCCGCCGGTCGTGATCGAGAAGAAAAAGGCCCCAGGCACGGTGGTATGCGCCGGGCTGAGCGGTGACGGACAGCTCCATCGCGCGGAAAGCCTCGCCCGCGCGGGAACTGTCGCCCATAATCTCGTACGCCTCCGACAGCGTGCCGAGCGTTACAGGGTCCAGTCGCTCGGCCAGGGATCGTTCGGCCAGCTCGACGGCCTTCCGCGGATCACCCTGCGTTGTTTCCAGTCGTGCCAGCGCTCCGAGCAGCCGATAATCATCCGGCGCCAGCAGGAGTCCGCTGGAAAAAGCTTCGCGAGCCCCGCGCGGACGGCCAGCACGGGCTTCGACCTCTCCGAGGCGGAGATGAAACCAGGCCACCTGCTCGGGTGGGAGATCGGGTCGTGCGAGGGAAGCATCCCGCGCGTC
>JBDSRC010000257.1:0-2827 GCA_039929505.1 Gemmatimonadaceae bacterium | reverse complement strand
CGCTCCATTTCCTTGGGGCAGACCACTACGCCCGGTAGCGAGCATGCACCCTAACGCCGAGCTGATTCGCGCCTTTTACACTTCGTTCGCAAAACGCGACGCCGAGGGGATGGCTGCGTGCTACCATCCGGCCGTGAAATTCTCTGACGAGGTGTTCACCGATCTCGAAGGACCCCGAGCGGCAGGGATGTGGCGGATGCTCTGCGAGCGCGGGAAAGACCTGAAGATTGAGTTCCGGGATATCGTTGCCGACGAATCGGTCGGCCGAGCCCGCTGGGACGCATGGTATACCTTCTCAACCACCGGCCGTGGTGTTCACAACAGGATCGACGCCAGCTTCGAGTTCAAGGATGGGAAGATCATCCGGCACCGCGACAGTTTCGATTTCTGGGCGTGGGCGCGTCAGGCGCTGGGACCGCTTGGCGCGCTCCTGGGCTGGTCGGGCTTTCTCAAGCGACGCGTACGCGCACAGGCAGCGAAGAATCTGGATGTGTTCCTCCGCGCACGCTGATAATACATCTCTCACCTGGATCGGAGCGCCATGAAAACTTTCGCCCTGCTGGTATCCGCTGTCGTCCTCCTTCACGGCTGCGCCGTCACCCCCGCGCCGGCTCCTCCGATACCGATGGGTTACTTCGACAACTCCGGTCGCGACGATGTGCTGAGTGGCGGAGTGAAGATGATCCCGATCACCACACCGCGCGGAACTTTCAAGGTCTGGACCAGGCGCGTCGGCAATAATCCCACCGTCAAGGTGCTGTTGCTGCACGGCGGGCCAGGATCGACGCACGAGTACTTCGAGGCCTTCGACAGCTTCCTGCCCGCAGCCGGCATCGAGTACTACTACTATGACCAGCTGGGTTCCTACTACAGCGATCAGCCCGACGCGCCCGAGCTTTGGACGATTCCGCGCGCAGTCGAGGAAGTAGAGCAGGTTCGTCAGGCACTCGGGCTCGATCGGCAGAATTTCTATCTGCTCGGACAGTCATGGGGCGGGTTACTCGCGCTTGAATACGCCCTCAAGTACCAGGAACACCTCAAGGGGCTCATCATCTCCAACATGATGTCGAGCATTCCAGCGTACAACGAGTACGCGGCGAAGGTGCTGATGCCGGGGCTGGATCAGACGGCGCTCGCCGAGATCAAGAAGCTGGAGGCCGAGGGAAAGTATTCGGACCAGCGTTACATGGATCTGCTGATGCGGCACCACTACATCTTCCACGTGCTGCGGATGCCCGTAGATCGGTGGCCCGATCCGGTGAACCGCTCATTCAAGCACATGAACCCGGCGATTTACGTCCCAATGCAGGGACCGAGCGAGCTCGGAGCGAGTGGCAAGCTTCTCAACTGGGATCGAACCGCTGATCTCCCCAGGATCACGGTTCCAACTCTGACGATCGGCGCACGGTACGACACCATGGATCCGGCTCACATGGAGATGATGTCGAAAGCAGTGCGGCAAGGACGGTTCCTGTATCTGCCAACGGGTAGCCACCTGGCGATGTACGACGATCAGCAGCGCTATATGTCGGGGCTTATCAGCTTTCTGCGCGATGTAGACGCCGGCCGGTTCTCGCACTGAGGAGCGGGTATGAGTGATGGCGCACGGAACGAAGCGCGCCATGGAAGCGATGCTCAAGATGAAGAAGATCGACATCGCCGAGCTTCGCCGCGCGTACGGGTAAGGCCGCTAAATTGAAGGGATGGACACCACCGTCAAATCCACTCGCTCGCCCCTGAGCGAAACGCGGAGCGAATCGCTCGCCAATCGCCTCCGGGCCGCGGCCGATCTGCTCGAGGAGATCGCCGCCGACCGCACTCTCCTCGCCAACATTCCCGAACCTGACCGCAATCGCTTCCTCAACGCGGCCGGCCACGTCTCCCGCCCCGACGCCATCGACCGGCGCCGTCTTCTGAAAGTCATGAAGCGGAAGCGCCGCGAGGAGAAAGTCCAGCGCGAAGAAGGCCTCCTCGCGTCCACCGGCATACGCAAGCTCCGCCGCGAGCGGGTTCTCATAACATCGCCCAATGTGTTCGCGCCGAGCGAAGAGGATCTGCTCGCTCGCGAGCAGCCTATTGCAGACACCGAAGAGTCCCGCGTCTGCTACGTCTGCAAGGACAGGTACACGACCGTCCACCATTTCTACGACCGGCTGTGCGCCACCTGCGCCGAAGAGAATTTCGCCAAGCGTACGGAGCTCGCCGACCTGAACGGGCGTGTTGCCTTGCTCACCGGCGGACGCGTGAAGATCGGCTACGAGGCAGGCATCAAGCTTCTCCGCGCCGGCGCGCGTCTCATCGTCACCACTCGCTTTCCACGCGACTCCGCCGCCCGTTATGCGCGCGAGCCCGATTTCGCGGAGTGGAGGGATCGCCTCGTCATCTTTGGTCTCGACCTTCGGCACACACCGAGCGTCGAAGCGTTCTGCAGGGAAATCATGGCGACCGAGCCGCGGCTCGACTTCATCATCAACAACGCGTGCCAGACCGTTCGGCGTCCGAGCGATTTCTACGAGCACATGAGGGAGACCGAGACCGCGGCGCTGAGCTCCATGCCGGATCACGTCCGCCGCCTGCTTGGCACCTACGAAACTGCCGAGGCGAATCTGGTGATGCGTGAGCGGATAGAAATTCCCGCCGCGCTGGGGAGCGGGATTTCCGAGCTGGCCCCGCTTGGACCTCCTGCGGACAATGCGCGGCTCTCGCAACAGCTGACCGAGATCACCGAGGAGAGCAATCTCTTCCCGCGCGGGCTCCTCGATCAGGACCTGCAGCAGATCGACCTCAGGGGCCGGAACTCATGGCGTCTGCTGCTCGCCGAGGTTCC
>JBDSRC010000256.1:0-4665 GCA_039929505.1 Gemmatimonadaceae bacterium | reverse complement strand
TCCTGGATCTGTCCGATGAAGTAAAGCGGCGCGCCACTCCCATCGCGGACAACGAACACGTCGATACACACCCAGATCAGACGACCGTCTTTGGCGTAGTAGCGTTTCACCTTGTTGTAACGGTCGGACTTCCCCGCTATCATCGCGCGGACCTGCTCCAGGTCGTCAGGCAGATCGTCGGGATGACTGATGTCCTTGAAGGTCAGGTCGCGCAGCTCCTCCTCCGAGTAGCCGACCATCGTGCACAGCGCCTTGTTGGCTCGGAGCCACCGACCTTCCAGCGAAACGAAGCCCATGCCGTGCGGCGAATGCTTGAAGGCGTTTCCGAACCGCTCCTCGCTCTCGCGCAGCGCCTCCTCTGCCTGCACACGCTTCGAGATGTCCCTGATGAGGGTCAACACCGCATCGCGGCCATCGAAGGTCACCGGTACTGACACCGTCTCCGATTGTATCAGCGAACCATCGCGCGCAACGAACCCGACTTCCATTGGCGGGCCGGCCTCGCCGGTACTCGCGAGACGCTGGAGTCGGGAGCTGACCAGATCGACGGAATCCGCGTGCACGAAGTCCATGATCGAAGTTCCGATCAGTGAATCGCGGTCAGCTCCCAGCCGCTCCGCGGCAACAGGATTCACGTAGAGGAATCGTCCGTCCGCGTAGACGATGATCGCTTCCGGGGCCGATTCGACCATCGTCCGGTAATCCGCATGGGCGAGTGGGCTGGCCATCGAGGCAATATAGCGCGAGGGCATCCGTGCGACGATTATCCTTCCCCCGGCGCATTTTGTTAATTTGATGCGTTAGGCACCGCTCGTTCACGCTGTCGCGAGGAGGGTACAGACCTGCCCCGGAGCCCACGATTGGAGGACGCCACCAAGACCGCTGGCCTGGTGGCGCACGAGCTGAATAATCTGCTCACCGTCATCAACATCAACACCGAGTTCCTCCTCGACTCCACGGGCGACAATCCAACGAGCACCGAGGAGCTGCGCGAGATCCAGCGCGCGGCCCAGCGTGCCTCGGTCCTCGCGCGTCGCCTTCTCGCATCGTCACGACGGGAGGCCTTCGATGCTGCGCTCACCCAGGGAACGAAGAAGCGGACCCCACCGCGCGGCTCGGCCGCCAAAGGCTCTCCGGCGCCAAAGGACCGGATCACCGAGACGGTACTCCTCGTCGAGGACGAGCCCGGTGTGCGCGGACTCGCGAAGCGAGTGCTGACGCAGCGCGGATACCGCGTTCTCGAGGCGGCCGACGGCGCGATCGCGCTCCGCATCGCCGCCGGACACGTCGGCGAGATCGATCTCGTGCTGACCGATGTCGAGATGCCGAATCTGGGAGGGCGCGGGATGATGGAGGAGCTCAAGGAGCTGAGTCCGGACCTGCGGGTGCTGTTCATGTCGGGATATCCGAAGGAGGAAGTCTTCCCGGACAGCGCGCGGGCAAAGCGAACGCCGTATCTGCAGAAGCCCTTCACCGCCGAAACGCTGTGCGATGAGGTGCGTGCGGCGCTGGGGTACGCCGGCTGACCGCCGCGACCCTTTCACGCGAGTTGGCCGATTTCCTCGTCGAGCTTTCAATCACGCTCAGCAAGCACACCATTTACCCGGCCGGACATCCGCTGCTGGGCGTGGCGATCGATGGTGTCGCGACTCGTCTCGATCAGCTCTTCACGGGGGACCGTGATTCACTGTCGCTCGGTGTCGCCCGCAAGCAGCTGGTGATCGAAGGGGTCGCCACCGACCCCCAGAACCCGGTGCTGAAGGAGCTGGCGCAGCGTCTCCACAAGCACCACGTCGGCGCGCTGAGGTTCGAGCGTGGAATCACGCGCGACGAGCTTGCCGACGCTCTCGCGGCACTGGCAGTCGATGCAACCCGCTCGGAAAAGCCAATCGGCCTCGATCGCAAGGCGTCGGCCGACCGATGGCAACGTGTCCATTTCTTCCCACTGACCTACGACCGGCTTCAGCTGATCGACGACGATCCGGAAGGCGAGCCGCCCCGAGGCGACCAGCTCGCCGCGTCGCGCTCGACACAGCTTTGGATCGGTCTCGCGCGGGCGGCGCTCGTCACCGATATCGCGGACCCGGATATTCCGCGAGAAGAACCAGACGATGAAATGGAGTTCGAGCCGGCCACGGTCGCCCGAGCGATCGACGAGCACCAGCGCGAGCAGGCGTACGACCAGGTGATCGTCGGGTACCTGCTTCAAATCGGAGAGGAGCTCAAGACGGCGGAAGGCCCGGAAGCCACCGGTCTGCAGCGCCGCGTGTCACGCCTGGTGGGATCGCTCAAGGAATCGACCCTGGAGCGGTTGCTCGAGATGGGCGGGGACAAGGCGCAGCGGCGCAAATTCCTGCTCGACGCTTCGCAGGGTGTGACGGTCGAAGCTGTCGTGGATCTCGTGAAGGCAGCGTCGCGGGCGGAAGGGCAGACCGTGTCTCACTCGATGCTGCGGATGCTGGGCAAGCTCGCCCACCATCCGTCGTCTCGCGGCCGGTACGTGCGGGCAAATCCAATGGTTCGCGACGTGATGAAGCGGATGGTCGACGATTGGAGCCTGGACGACCCCAACCCGGCCGCCTACAAAGCAGCGCTCGAATCGATGGTGAAACCTGGAAGCGCGGCGGAAGAGACTTCCCGCACTTCCCTTGCAACCGTGTGCGAGCCTGAGCGGCTCATCAAGATCGGGATAGAGGTCGGAGCGTTCGGACTGCAGGTGCGCGAAGCGATGAGCGCGCTCAGACACGCGCGCCGTTACGAGACGCTGCTCGACCTCGTCGAGGGAGCGCCGAGCGCGGAGGCAGGCGCGCCGATCGCCGAGTTTCTGAAAGAGCACCGGATTCTCGCTGAAGTGCTGAAACAGGAGCGGATCGATTTTGCCCTGGCCGGCAGATTCGCCCGCCGCACCGGGGCGTCGGCCGCGGCCGCCCTTCTCGACGCAGTGATCGGCATCGAGGACGCGAAGGCGCGCGCGCTCTACTACGAGATTCTCGAGTCGCTCGGCGACGAGATCGGTGTTGAGGTAGCCTCGAGACTGCCCGACGCGCCTGCTCATCTCCAACGGGAGCTTCTGGCAGTGCTGGGGCGACTGCACGAGCTGCCCGACGGTTTTTCGGCGCGACCCTACATGCGCCATGCAGAGGCAGTGGTGAGACGGGAAGCGGCGCGAATCCTCCTGCGTGATCCCGCGGCGAGGGACACGACGATTCTTTCCGCGATCGGAGACAGCGACAATCGGGTCGTGTTCACCGGTCTTGCCGCGGCGCAGGAGGGTTGTCAGCCCACCTGCCTCGCTCTGATTCGCAGGCGAGTGGAGAGAGGCGACTTCGACGCGCAGCTGCGGACGATGGGCATCCGCATCGTTGCCCGCCAGCGCACCGTCGGCGCTCTCGAGTGGCTGCTCGGATTTGTCGTCGCGGGCGCGCGCTGGCCACGCCGTCCGCGACTCAGGGCCGCCACGCCGGAAATGCTTGCGGCCCTGGGCGAGATAGCCGTCAACTGGCACGAGGATAAGCGGGCGGCGGCTGCGCTGAGTCTGGGCCGGAACAGCAAGGATCCGGAGGTTCGCGCCAAGGCAGACCGCCGGCCGCGCGAGTCCGGCTCGGTCGCGCGATGAGTGAGGCACTGCGGTTTCTGGTGTCGTTCGGCCAGGCGGTGTCGACGATGGCACTCTACGACGACGGCCACCCGTCACGTGAGCGCGCAGTCGATCGATCGTATCAGTGTCTCCTCGACCTGAAGCGATCGAATCCCCACCCTCGCTTCTCGTTCCTCGGCGAGGAAACGATCTACGGCGATATCGCTTTGCGAGAGCTGGGCGAGTGGGAGTGGGGCATCCGGCTATCACAGGCGGGTGTCCAGCGCATGGAGTTCGACGAGAACGTCACGCGCGAAGGGTACGAGGAGTTCCTCGAGCAGATGATGGCCCGTATAACACTGTCCTTCATCGATTCCGCGCAGTCAAATCCGGCGCGTGGGTTCGGAATCAGGATCGGCGCGCTCGGAATCAAGGGCGACAGGGAAGCGCTCGAGGAAAGCCCGGATACCGAACTTCCGGCTGCCACGATCACGTACACGCTGGGCGAAGAGGCGGCGTCGATTCAGTCGATGCACCGCGATGTGCAGAACCGCGGCAAGCTTCCGCTCGCGGAAGCCGAGGCGGTTGTGCAGTCACTGTCGATGGCGATGCGCGGACACCAGGATATGATCCTGCCGCTGCTGCAGCTGAAGGAATTCGACGAATACACCACCACGCATTCGCTCAACGTGTCGGTGCTGACGATGGCCCTCGCTGAGTTCCTCGAGCTTTCGTCCGACGACGTGCGCACGTTCGGCGTCGCGGGGCTCTTGCACGACCTCGGCAAGGTCAACATTCCTCCCGATATTCTGAACAAGCCGGGGAAGCTAACCGACGAAGAGCGTCTCATCATTCAAAACCATCCGACGGATGGCGCGAGACTCATCATCGAGAGTGGCAAACGACTCGATCTCGCCGCAGCAGTGGCGCACGAGCACCACATCATGATCAACGGCCACGGCTATCCGAAGCTCCACTACCCGCGCGACTGCCACAAGGCGAGCAAGCTGATTCACGTCTGTGACGTCTATGATGCTCTCCGCACGCGCCGGCCATATCGCGATGCCTGGGAATCGCAGAAGATTCTC
>JBDSRC010000255.1:0-2608 GCA_039929505.1 Gemmatimonadaceae bacterium | reverse complement strand
AGGTGACCAACACGTTCCTGTTTGCGCGCGACCGCTATCGCTGCCAGTACTGCGGCCGCCTGCAGGTCGAGCTCAAGCCGCGCGAGTCGCTGACGCGCGACCACCTCGTTCCCCTGTCGAGAGGCGGCGCGAACGACTGGACCAACGTCGTGACGGCGTGCAGCCCCTGCAACACCCGCAAGGCGAACAACCTGCCGAGTGAGATCGGGATGCACCCGATGCACCCGCCCGTCGAGCCCCACTTCGTCCATTTGAGCTGGGCCGTGAGACGACTCACGCCGACCCAGGCGCGCTACATCAAACTCTTCTACGGCGAAGAGACCCTGCACCATCTCGAAGATCTCGAGCACCGGCACCCGCACCACGGGCCAATACACGTCACGCATTAGCCCGGCGCGGTGAGCGTTTAGAGCCAGAGGAATTGCTTCCTCTGGCTTTTCTACATCATCCCGGGGAGTGTGGTGGGGAGCCCGCAACGCGAGTACGCTCGCTCGGGCGGAGCCCGGCACTGCGCTCGCGCCAGCTTTGCTGGCACTCGCCGGTCTCCTGGTCGCTCGCTGAAACTCGCTTATGCTGGCCCCCCACCAAACTCCCCAAGTAGTAATTACAGCGCTGTAGAAACGCTCTCTTCGTGGCGCTGCACCCACCGCGCCGAGCTTCGCTCGGCAGTGTCCCGGTGCGGGCCGCTCGGGCACGTTCGCCATCAAGCCTGCATGACTGCAGTGCAGCGCGGAGCGCTGCCGCGATTGCGACAATTGTAGGGAGGGGGTGAGGGTATCCTCGCAGGCGCTTTCCAAAGCGAGCGACCAAGGAGACCCGCGACCGAGCGGAGCGAGGGAGCGCAGTTAGGGGCTCCGCCCGAGTGAGCGTAGCGCCGGAGAGGATACCCTCACCCCCTCCCTACAAGAGATCTCAGCGCCCGCGCCGCTGATAGCTGAAGGCTAAAGGCGGAACGTGCCCGTGCGCGCCTCGTAATGGCGCTTTTCTCCGCCGAGCAGCCTGACGACGATCGTGCGCACCCCGCGGGTGAGAGCGGTTCCGGGATTCTTTTCGCCTCGCACCGCGGGCTTGAGCTCGCCGCGCAGCCAGCGCTCGACCTCATCGAGATCGCTCAGGGAGAGCATCTCCACGTCGAGCAGCAGATTGTAATACCCGCGCTGTCCCTTGCGTGGCAGCGCGATCGCGGTCTGGTAGGGAGCTTCGGCCGCGGCCGCGGCCGCTTCAAGAGTCGGATGATCGCCGAGCGGCACCGCTTTCTTGTTGACCACCCGCGCGACCTGATAGCGCTTGCTCAGCACGTCGTACTTGAGAATGACATCCCATTCCGACGCGGCCTGGATGTCATCGAACCAACCTCCCGACTTCCAGCGCTCGAGACGGTAGTGCAGGCGCGCCGGGAATCCGCTGGCGAGCAGGTCGCGCATTGCGGCGTCGGTCAGCAGTCCGGCCGATGACACGGTCGGTGCCTGCTCGGCCCACGCGCGCTGGGGCGGTGGGTGCACTTCGACACGCACCTTTTGTCCGGCGAGCGGTGATGCCAGAACGATACAGCCGGCGAGTGCCAGCCTGGCTGTGAGCATCTAGAAGCGTCGCCGCACGCGCAAAAAGAAATTCGCGGGCTGGCTCGCGTCCGACACCGCTTTGGCCGCGTAGATGCCGATGATTCCGAGATCGAGACCGAGCCCGACATCGGTTCTGAATGTTCCAAACCCAGGGATGCTGCCGCTTCGATACTGGAGCGTTCCGCTCGGCGGTCCCACCAGCCAGCCGCGACCGGCATCGACGAATGCCACCGCTGTCGGCTCCACCGTGAATCCGATTCCCCGCAGGCGTATCGGCCTCGAGTTCAGAAAATCGAAAATCGGCGACCGGATCTCGCTTCGATACTCGAGCTGGATGAGCGCGACACGCTCGCACTGCGCCGGGTTGCCGGCGGGCACGATCCCTCCGTCGCTGCATTGCGCGACGTCGACGATGCCGGGATCGATTCGCCGGAAATCAAATCCGGGAAGAGTCCCTATCCCTCCGGCTGAAAACCGGCGCTGCAAGGGCAGCTCGTCGCCGTGCAGCCAACCTCCCAGCACCAGACGGGCGTTGAGCTGCGTGCTCGGCGACATCCGATTGTAGCGGCGGAGGTCGACCAGCGTCCGTCCATAGCTCACGCGCGGGGAAAGGGTCTGCCGCGCAGAGGGAGAGGTCTGGCCGGCGTCCGTATACGAGCCGGCCCCCCTCTCATATTCGGCGTGGATCAGCCAACCGGTCGCCGGATTGAGTGGGTCGTTGCGGGTGTCGACGTTGGCGCGCGCAACCGCGAGATGGAATCTTCCGGCGTCGACCTCAGGGTTTGCGCGCCAGGTTTTCCCGTTGCTGAAAACCGAAAATACGGCGCGCTCTCGCCGGGATTTCCAGCGCTCATCGCTCCAGTCGAATCCGAAGCTGCTGCTCGCGCTCATGTGAAACGTCGCGCTCGCTTTCGCTCCGTGCCTGCCGAAGTAGTCGCGGAAATCACGATGACCGAAGAGCGTTGCCAGGCTCGCGTCCGGCTCACCGAGCTGCCACGTCTCGATCGGCGTAACGACATCGTATGAGGTGAGTCCGAGCGAATACC
>JBDSRC010000254.1:0-2863 GCA_039929505.1 Gemmatimonadaceae bacterium | reverse complement strand
GCGACTTCGATCTCATTGAAGCGAACGAGGCATTCGCGTCGCAAGCTTTGGCCAACGGCGCCGGACTCGGTTGGGACTGGAGCAAAGTCAATGTCAATGGCGGAGCGATTGCGCTGGGGCATCCCATTGGTGCGAGCGGCGCACGTGTGCTCACTACGCTGCTCTACGCAATGAAGAGTAGAGGGGCGAAGACGGGGCTGGCTACCCTATGCCTCGGCGGCGGCGACGCAGTGGCACTCAGCGTCGAACGCGCAAATTGATTTCCGGTTGACGGCGCCCGCCCCGAGCGCGTCACACCCCCGTTTCAAGCGGTCGATAAGGCCGTTTCTGTTCGTCATCGCGTTCTATCTGCTCACGCTGCTCGCGATTGGCCTTCTTCAGGCACTGAGCGACTCTTTCGCGCTCGGATCGGTAGCGACCGGCGTGATTTCCCAATGGATCACGCTGACGAGCGTCGTGGTGGCGACGTATGTCATGCTCCGCCGAGTCGAGAAGCTTCCGTGGAGCGTCGTTGGACTCGATCTCCCCGCGGCGGCTCCGCCTATTCTCGTCAAGGGAGCCGCGCTCGGACTGCTCACGATTGGGATCCCCAGCCTGATTCTGCTCGCGGCAGGTCAGCTGCGAATTCTCCCCGGGGTTCCGGGGAGCTCGCTGGCAAAGGCGGGCGAGTCGGTGGTGTTCCTTTTGCCCGCGGCTTTCTTTGAGGAGCTATTCGTCCGCGGCTACGCGTTCTCGGTCATCAGGCGAATGTCGGGCTGGAAGATGGCGCTCATCATAACGAGCGTGGTTTTCGGATTGCTTCATGCCGCGAACCCGGGCGCGAACGCATCATCCATTCTGGCGGTGACAGTCGCCGGCTTCTTTCTCGGAGCGGTACTCCTCGCGACCGGCAGCCTCTACGCTGCTGGTGCCGCACATTTTGCGTGGAACTGGGTGATGATGGGCGCGCTGCACACACCGGTGAGCGGCCTCCAGACTGTGAATCCCGATTACACCGTTGTTGACGCCGGCCCCGATTGGCTCACCGGCGGGCCGTGGGGACCGGAAAGCGGACTGCTGGCGGTCGTCGCGATGTTCGCGGTTTTGTTTTACCTGTACGGGCGCCATCTGCGCCGAATGGAGCCACGCGCATGACCGACCGCATCGCGGTTATCGGAGCGGGTCAAATGGGAAACGGAATCGCGCACGTTTTTGCGCAGGCGGGATATCCGGTCACCATGATCGACATTTCCGAGGAGGCGCTCGAGAAAGGCCGCTCGGTCATCGAGAAGAACCTGGAGCGACAGGTCAAGCGCGGCGCGATTGCCGCCGAAGAACCCGAAAAGGTTCTCTCGCGCATCGGGCTGGACAAGGACATGGGAGCAGTCGCGGAATCCTCGCTCGTGATCGAAGCCGCGAGCGAAGACTCCGCGCTCAAGTTCAAGATCTTCACCGATCTGGACCGGCTCAGCAAGCCGGATGCTATCCTCGCCTCGAACACCAGCTCGATCTCGATCACCGAGATCGCGCGCCGCACCTCGCGGCCGGACAAGGTCATCGGAATGCATTTCATGAATCCGGTGCCGGTGATGAAGCTCGTCGAGATCATTCGCGGGCTCGCGACCTCGGACGAGACCACCAAGCGCGTGTCAGATCTGAGTAAAGCTTTGGGTAAGACACCGGTGGAAGTGAATGACTATCCGGGGTTCGTCTCCAACCGCGTGCTGATGCCGATGATAAACGAAGCGGTCTACTGTCTGATGGAAGGCGTCGGCGAGGCGGAGGCCATCGATCAAGTGATGACGCTCGGCATGAACCATCCGATGGGACCACTCGCTCTCGCCGATCTCATCGGCCTCGATACGTGCGTCGCCATCCTCGAGGTACTGCAGAGCGGCCTCGGCGATCCGAAGTACCGGCCGTGTCCGCTGCTACGGAAATACGTTGCCGCTGGATGGCTCGGTCGAAAGACGGGCCGCGGTTTCTATACCTATACCAGGTAGCCGGCAGTGTCCTGGGCACTTCATCCCCTCACCGAAGAACAGTGCGAAGTGCAGAAGCTGGCGCGCGAGTTCGCGCAGGCCGAGATCGCGCCGCACGCCGCCGAGTGGGATGAGAACGCGTACTTCGAGCCGACAATGGTCGGCAAGCTCGGCGAGCTCGGGTTTCTTGGAATGCTCCTTCCCGAGCAATACGACGGCCTCGGTGTCGACACCGGCACATACCTGATCGCGCTCG
Source organism: Gemmatimonadaceae bacterium (assembly GCA_039929505.1). Classification (GTDB taxonomy): domain Bacteria; phylum Gemmatimonadota; class Gemmatimonadetes; order Gemmatimonadales; family Gemmatimonadaceae; genus UBA4720. The sequence continues at coordinate 646 of JBDSRC010000254.1, read as the reverse complement.
AAGAGATTGCCGCTGCCGACGCGTCGGTAGCAGTGATGATGAGCGTACACAATTCGCTTCCGACGCAGATGATCCTGCGCTATGGCAGCGAGCGCCAAAAGGACCGGTTTCTCAAGCCAATGGCGAGAGGCGAGCTGCTCGGTGCGTTCGCGCTCTCCGAGCCCGACGCCGGCTCCGACGCGTCGGCCCTCTCGGCGCAGGCCGTCAAGGACGGCGACTCCTGGGTGTTAAGCGGCACGAAGAGCTGGGTGACGAACGGCAACACGGCTGGTGTGATTCTGGTGATGGCCCGCACCGACACCACGGGGGCCCGGCGGGGGGGCCGTGGTATCGGGGCGTTCATCGTGACTCCCGATCTGCCAGGGTTCAATGTCGGGAAGAAGGAAGACAAGATGGGGCTTCGCGCTTCTCCGACGGTTCAACTTACGTTCGACAATATGCGGGTTCCCGCCGCCAATCTCCTCGGCGACGAGACCCAGGGTTTCATCTACGCGATGCAGTCGCTCGACAACGGACGGTTGGGAATAGCGGCGCAGGCGATCGGAATAGCCCGCGCCGCGCTCGAGCATTCGGTCACGTACGCGGGTGAGCGAAAGCAGTTCGGAAAAGCGATCAAGGAATTCGAGGCAATCCAGTTCAAGCTCGC
>JBDSRC010000253.1:0-2573 GCA_039929505.1 Gemmatimonadaceae bacterium | reverse complement strand
GACGGTCGGGGTGATTCGGTCGAGCAACGCCGGAAGGTCCGCCATTCGCTCGAGAAAATGCGCGGGGCGGTGCGGCTCCAGCTGTGAGCGGGTGAACGGTCCCCACAGCGCGGCGACGGTTATCACCTCCGCCGCGTTCCCGGCATTGATGTCGTGCGGAGAGTCGCCGACGAACAGAGCTTCCTCGGGCGCATAATCGAGCTTCTCGAGCGCCATGCGCACCGGGAACGGGTCGGGTTTGTGGATGTGGCAAGAGTCGTAGCCGATCGCCACCTCGATATAGTCGTCGGCGCCGATGAACTTGAGGCCGCGGTCCATCATCGCGTTCCCTTTGCTCGTGACTACTCCCATCGGATGACCGCGCTGGTACAGGAGAGCCAGCGTCTCTATCACTCCTTCGTATCTCGCCATCAACCGGTCGTGATTCTCGAACTGATAGCCGCGGTACCGCTGCACGAGGTGCTCGCGGTCCTGGTCGGATTCGACGTAAGGCGTGAGCTGCTTCGGGAGCGGCGTGCCGAGGCCTTCTATCCACTCGCCCTCGGTGGGGCGGCGGTCTCGTCCCTCGAACGCGTGATTCATGCACGCGAGCAACAGCGCGATTGAATCAACGAGAGTTCCATCCAGATCGAACAGCACCGCGACTGGGCGCGCCTCTGCCATGCCGCAAGATACACCCCTCCACGCGCTCTACAATGTCTCCACTGCTCCCGCCGAAATGGCATCTCTGTATGGGGGAGGTGAGAGTATCCGCTTCGGCGGCTAACGCGCTTACACGCTGCGAGCCTCGCCCGGTGTGCTCGTACGGCTCCATGTCGGCGAGTCTCTTGCTACGCGCGACGCCGCCTGCGCGGATTCTCTCACCTCCCCGACACAGGTTTCCAACTGCAACGGCGGCAGCGTGGATCGCCGAACGCCGCGCGGGGTGCTTCCGTTCGCGCGCTGGGTGCGGCGGCCGGGGCGAGGCGTCGCAGCGATTGGGACGTCGACACTGAACTACGTGGGGAGTCGAAGGGGGGATCGGGTGGAGCGGCCTCTCGCGTAGCAAGAGACTCGCGACAAGGAACCCTAAGTTCAAACCGGCGAGGCTCGCAGCGTGTAAGCGAGGGGCCGCGGAGCCCGGTCCCCCCTCCGACGCACCGGCGCACATCACCTCGACTCCAATGGCGTTGCGCCCCTTGGTGCGGCGTTGTAATGGGGCACACCCGGCGCGATATTAGAACTCATGCGCCCTCAAGGTTCGAGCTTCAGCAAGCTGTTCGACGAGATCGGTACCGTCGATCAGGTCGGGATCGAGGAGCGCGTGGCCAAGTTCACCACCCGGAGCATCAAGAAGGGCTCCAAGCTGTGGGGCCTCAGGACGGCGGTCTCGATGGTGGATCTGACCACCCTCGAAGGGAAGGACACTCCCGGGAAGGTCGCCTCGCTTTGTCAGAAAGCGCGCCGGCCAAGCGCGGATCCGGACGTACCTCCTGTCGCCGCGGTTTGCATCTACCCATTTCTCGTCAAACACGCGGCTCGCTGGCTCGCGGATACGGCGATCAAGGTCGCATCGGTGGCGACATCCTTTCCGTCCGGCCAGAGTCCGCTCTCGCTCCGCCTGGAGGAAGTGCGGACGGCCGTCTCCGACGGCGCCGACGAGATCGACATGGTGATCAACCGCGGACTGTTCCTCTCCGGAGAGTTCAACGCGGTGCAGGATGAGATCAGCGCTGTCGTCGAGACGTGCGGAGACGCGCAGCTCAAGGTCATCCTCGAGGTCAGCGAGCTCGACACCTACGACAACATTCGCGCGGCGTCGTTCCTGGCGATGCAGGTGATCCGGTCCGGAGATTTCATCAAGACCAGCACCGGCAAGGCATCCGGCGCGGCGACACTGGCGAATACTCAAGTCATGATCGAGGCCATACGCGATTTCTATCTCGCTACCGGCATCCCGATCGGAATGAAGCCCGCTGGGGGCATACGCACCGCCAAGCAGGCGCTGCACTATCTCGTCGCGGTCAAGGAAACTCTGGGCGATGCGTGGCTCAACTCTTCGCGCTATCGCTTCGGAGCGAGCTCACTGCTCAACGATCTCCTCCGCCAGATCGAGAAGGAAAAAACCGGCGCATACCAGGCGCCCTACTACTTCACGGAAGCCGCGGAGAGCTACTGACATGACATCGACCAGGCCCATCACGCGTGCGGGCGCTGCCGGCGGGAGCTCGATCCCGCAGCTCATATTCGGCGACCTTTGGGAGTACGATCCGGCGCCCGAGACAGCCGACCCGCGCCTGCGAAATCGGTACGGGCTGTTCATCGGCGGAAAATTCGTCTCTCCCAAGTCCGGCAAATACTTCGAGTCGATCAATCCGGCGACGGAACAAGTTCTCGCCGAGATCGCGCATGCGGATTCCACTGACGTCGACAAGGCGTATCAGGCAGCACAAAAAGCATTTCTCGGGTGGAGCAAGCTGCCCGGTCGCGAGCGAGGCAAATACCTCTATCGCATCGCCCGCCTCATTCAGGACCGCGCCCGCGAGTTCGCGGTCGCCGAAACGATGGATGGAGGCAAGCCGATCAAGGAGTCG
>JBDSRC010000252.1:0-6535 GCA_039929505.1 Gemmatimonadaceae bacterium | reverse complement strand
AGATCGCGGAGCTCGCCGACCGGCATGAGCTCGATGAACCGCACATGCCAGGGGTGCTCAAGGGTGAGACGCGCTAGATCACACACCTCGTCGTCATTGATTCCGCGCATTACGACGACGTTGATCTTGATCGGCGCGAGTCCGGCCCTCTCCGCCGCAACCGCGGCGGCAACGGGATCGAACTGGAGATTTCGGCGAGAGATCGCTCTTATGCGCTCGGGACGCAGGGAGTCGACGCTCATATTGACGCGGTCGAGCCCGGCCGCTCTCAGCTGGCTGGCGAGCTCGATCAGGCGGACACCGTTCGTGGAAAGCGATATGTCCTCGATGTCCGGCACCGCGCGGAGCAAAGAGATCAGGCGGTACATCTCGGGACGAATCGTTGGCTCGCCCCCAGTGATTCGGAGCCGGCGCAGTCCGAGGGGCGCCAGCTGCCCGACGACCGCGGCGATCTCTTCGTACGAGAGAATGTCCGATCGTGGCAGCCACTCCAGGCCGGCGAGGGGCATGCAGTAGACGCAACGGAAATTGCACCGGTCCGTTATCGAGATCCGGAGATACTCGATACTGCGGCCAAATCCATCCTTGAGCGGTTCCGACCCGGTAGTCATGGCCGGAGTTCCGTGTGCCGCGCGGTAGGATCCACCCACCCTCGCGTACCATCGGCGTAGTGCTCGAGCTTCCAGATGGGCACGCGCTTTTTTATCTCATCGATGACATGTCGCACCGCGTCGAGCGCCTGAGCGCGGTGTGCGTGCGCAGCCGCGATCCCGACGCTCACGTCACCGAGCGTGAGAGTACCGATCCGGTGCTCGACGACGAGTGACGTCACGCCGAACAGCTCTTCCGCCTCGCCGACGATGCGCGCCAGCTCCGCCTCGGCCATCTCCATATAGGCTGTATAGTCTATCCCCTCGACGCGCCGTCCGTCGTTGGTCTCGCGCACGGTCCCAAGAAAAAGAGAAACCGCTCCGAAACCCGTACCCGAAACTTCGGCGATCAGCGAAGATGGGTCGATTGCGCGCTCGACGAGCGCCGAGCGGCTCATCCGCCCGCTACCGGCGGGATGAGCGCGACCTCATCACTCGACTTCAGCATGGTGCTGTCACCGGCGAAGGCCTGATTGACGGCGACCCGCGGGCAGGCGGGGAGCAGCGCGGCTGCCGGGAGCGACCGTAGATTGCAGAGGAGGTCGGCGACGCTGTCGCCTGCCCGGATGGGAACTTCGATCGAGGAGGTGCCGACCAGGTCGGCATAGGAGGCGAACAATTGCACCGTCACCACGGACACGTGCTCCTCCACTGTCTGGAACGGGCTAAGTCGTTACGCTTCCGACATCTGCGAGACATCCATCCCGGCGACCAGTGCGCGCAGCTCTTTCGAGGGCTTGAATACCGGGACGGGGCGGGCCGACACCTCGACGGGGGAACCGGTGCGCGGGTTACGCGCCATTCGGGTCTTCCGATTCCTGATCTTGAAGGTGCCGAAACCGCGCACCTCGATGTTTTCCTGCGTCTGGAGCGAATCCTTGATCGCTTCGAGGAACGCGTCGACGACTCGAGCGCAGTCCTTCTTTGAGATCATCGGCCCGGCAGTGCGTGAAATTTGGGCCGTGACACGCTCGACGAGGTCGGCTTTAGTCATTTGGAAAATCCCGGGGATGAGAAGCCGGTAGATAGCGTAAGTGCTTTGAAGTTATGGCTTTACTGACAGGGTGTCAAGCGAGGCTGAAGCTACTTGGTGACTCCCTTGAGGGCGCTCAGAAACTCCTGAAACAGTGGCCGCGCGTCGTGAGGGCCGGGCGCTGCTTCAGGGTGGTACTGGACGCCGAACACCGGCAGGTCCCGGTGTCTCAGGCCCTCTATCGAGCCATCATTCAGGTTTACGTGCGTCACTTCGAGGTCCGGCGCGCCCGCGATACCGTTCTCGTCGCCCTGTACGGCGAACCCGTGGTTTTGAGAGGTGATCAGCACCCGGCCGGTCTCTACTTCCTTCACTGGGTGATTTCCCCCCCGGTGGCCGTAGGGCATCTTCGCTGTTTCTCCCCCAAAGGTGAGCCCCAAAAGCTGGTGGCCAAGGCAGATCCCAAAAGTCGGAACTCCCTCGGATGTCAGGGCGCGGAGCGTTTTCTGCGCGTAGCTGATTGCCGCCGGATCGCCGGGCCCGTTGGACAAAAAGATTCCGTCGGGGTCATGGGCCAGCGCAGCTTCGCTCGCCGTGTCGGCGGTCACGACCGTGACGCGGCAATCGTTCTCGGCGAACAGCCTCAGGATATTGCGTTTGATGCCGTAGTCGTACGCGAGGATATGGTGTCGCGCTCTCGGATCTCCCCAGGTATAGGTCTCGCGCGTGGTGACGCGAGAGGCGAGATCGAGCCCCTCCATCGAGGGGCAGGCTTCGAGCGCTGCTCGGCTCGCTTCGTCCGGCTCGGAGCCCGCGCCGATCACTCCGCGCATCACTCCAACGGACCTGATGTGCCGTGTGAGACGCCGGGTGTCAACTTCTTCCAGAACAGGAATTTGGGCAGCTGATAGCCAAGCCCCGAGTCCACCGGTGGCGCGCCAGTTGGAGTGCGTCGCTGACAGCTCGCGCACGACTACACCCACAACCTGCGGAGCAGCCGATTCCGGATCCTCGGAATTGATTCCGTAGTTCCCGATCTGCGGAGCGGTCATGACGACGATCTGACCGCGATACGATGGATCGGTGAAGACTTCCTGGTATCCGGTAAGGTTCGTGGTGAACACGACTTCCGCGACCGCCGGCAGCGCCTCGGCGGAGGCACTGCTCACCCGGCCACGAAAAAGGGTTCCATCCTCGAGGAGAAGGAACCCTGGTTCAGACGATCTCGTGTAAACGGCCAATTAAGGTCGAGGTGCGGCGGGAGTGGGTGTCGTTGGCGTCGCGGGCCGGGGCGTCGTTGGCAGCGGCTCCAGCGGAACGGCAGGGGCCGAAGTCGGCGCCGGAGTGGTGTTGGCCGGCTGTGATCCGAGGCCTCGCTCGAGGACGGAGCGAGGAGCATTCGTCCTGGTGGACATCATCTGCAGAATGAACGCGAGGACGAGGAACGCGCCGCCGCCCCACCAGCTGGTTTTGGTCAGGAGGTTTCCAGCCTGGCGGATTCCGATGAAAGCGTCAGGAGAGGAGCTCGCGCCGCCAAAGCTCGCCGCGAGGCCGCCGCCCTTGCCGCTCTGGAGGAGAATGGCACCGATCACGATAGCGCAGTCGATGACGAGTAATGTCAGCAGAAATGTGTAAAGCATTGGCTCAGTTAGGGTTCACCCATTCAATATCAGTGGCTCCCGGAGACGAGTCAAGCCTCGACGATCTTCATCCACGACGACGCTTCGAGGCTGGCTCCGCCCACGAGCAGACCATCGATTTCAGGCGCAGCGAGGAGAGTCGCGGCGTTCGCGACGTTGACGCTACCGCCGTAAAGAATCGGGATCTCGTCACTCCTGGTCCCGATCATCGCGCACAGCTCCGACCGAAGCAGTGTGTGAATCGCGGAGGCATCGGTAGGAGTTGCCGTGAGACCGGTGCCAATCGCCCATACGGGCTCGTAGGCGAGGAGAAATTCGGCGGAGATGAGATTCGGTACATGGGATAGGCCTTCCCTCAGCTGTCGCGATACGACAGAGGCAGTCTCGCCAGCTTCGCGTTGGTCGATCTTTTCACCAACACAAAGCATGAATGGAAGTCCGACGCGTGCCGCCGCCAGGCACTTCTTTGCGGATTGAGCGTCCGTTTCCCCAAAGACATGCCGCCGCTCGGAATGACCGACGAGAATGATTCGCGCTCCGGCGTCCTTTGCCATTTCCGCCGATATCTCGCCGGTGAAGGCTCCCTTCTCTGCCCAGTGGATGTTCTGTGCACCAACCAGAATATCCCGGCGCGAAGCGGCGGCGGCCACGACGCTCGTGAGCGAGAGAGCGGATGGAAATACAATGACAGTGCGATCCACGCGAGGCTGATAGCCGGCGAGGAATGACTGCATGAACGCGCCCGCGGCCGTGGGGCCGTGGTGCATCTTCCAGTTCGCCGCGAGGACCGGACGCTTGAGCATCACGCGTCGTCCAGCGCTTCGACGCCGGGAAGCTTTTTCCCTTCGAGGAATTCGAGAGAGGCGCCTCCACCCGTCGAGACGTGGCTCATCTTCTCCGCCAAACCGGCTTCCTCGACGGCCGCCGCGGAATCACCGCCGCCGACGATCGTAATGGCGCCCTTGCTCGTTGCCGCTGCCATCGCCTCGGCCACCGCGCGCGTGCCCGCGTCGAACGGAGGCGTTTCGAACACCCCCATCGGTCCATTCCAGATGACTGTGCGCGCGGCAGTTATTGCCCGCGCATACGAAGCTGCCGACTGCGGCCCGATGTCGAACATCGCCTGATCCTTCGGAATGGCGTTCTTCGGAACCGCCCGCGCGGATTTTCCTTGTTCGAGCGACGGAGCGACGAGAGCGTCGTGCGGCAGCGTTAGCCGCGTTCCGGCGCGCGCGATGAGGTCCTTCGCCATATCCACGCGATCGGCTTCGACGAGCGATTTGCCGGTCTCCAGGCCCATCGCCTTGTAGAAGGTGCACGCCATCGCGCCGCCGATGAGGAGCGCGTCTACTTTGGGAAGGAGCTTCTCGATCACGTCGATCTTTCCGGAGATTTTTGAGCCCCCCAAGATCGCGACGAAGGGTTTCTTCGGGTTGTCCAGCGCTCCGCCGAGGTAATCCAGCTCCTTCTCCATGAGAAGGCCAGCCACCGCCGGCCGCAGGTGCTCAGCGACGCCGGCAGTTGAGGCATGTGCCCGGTGCGCGGCGCCAAAAGCGTCGTTCACGAAGAAGTCACCCAGCTCGGACAGCGCGCGCGAAAGTCGCGGATCGTTCTTCTCCTCGCCGCCGAGAAAGCGGGTGTTCTCGAGAAGAAGCACCTGTCCGGGCTTGAGGGCGTGTGTCGCCTTTTGTGCTTCATCGGAGTCCGTCGATTCGACGAACTGCACGGGACGCCCGAGAAGCTCTCTCAAGCGATCGGCCACCGGCTGAAGCGAATACTTCGGCTCGGGCTTTCCTTTCGGACGGCCGAGGTGCGACAGGATGACGAGTCGCGCCCCTCGGTCGACGAGGAGCTGAAGTGTCGGAATCGCGGCACGAATGCGACTGTCGTTGGTTATGTGGCGCTCATCGTCGAGTGGCACATTGAAGTCGACACGCACGAGCGCGCGCTTGCCACGCACTTCAGCCTCGGGAAGGTCCCGGACGCTCTTCTTTTTCACGGGCCTTCCCGGCTAGAGCCGAGAGCCCATGAAACGCAGCATGTCGACGCAGCGCGAAGCGTAGCCCCACTCGTTGTCATACCAGCCCTGCACGGTGACGAGCTTCCCGTCGATGACATTGGTAGTCTTTGAGTCCAATATGCACGACGCAGGATCACCGATATAGTCGGCGGATACGAGCTCCTCCTCGGTGTAGCGCAGAATGCCCTGCAGGGATCCGGCGGCTGCCTGTTTGAACGCGGCATTCACCGCGTCGATTGTGACGTCGGACTTCTCCACCTCGACTGTCAGGCAGGTGAGCGAGACGTCGGGTGTCGGCACACGGATAGCGCTGCCATCAATTTTCCCCTTCACTTCGGGGATCACCAATGACGTCGCTTTCGCAGCCCCGGTCGTCGTCGGAATCATCGAGAGGGCCGCGGCACGGGCACGGCGCAAATCCTTGTGCGGCAGATCGAGGATCTGCTGGTCGTTGGTGTAGCTGTGGATCGTCACCATCGAGGCGTGTTTGAACCCGAACGTGTCGCGTATCACCTTCACCATCGGAACAAGACAATTGGTGGTGCACGATGCGTTCGACACGATCGTATGCTTGGCGTTGTCGTACTTGTCGCTGTTTACGCCCATCACGATGGTGATGTCTTCGCCTTTGGCGGGTGCGGAGATGAGAACTTTCTTCGCGCCTGCCGTGATATGAGCGCGCGCTTTTGGCGCGTCGGTGAAACGGCCGGTCGATTCCAGCACGATGTCGACACCCAGCTCCTTCCACGGCAATGCGGAGGGATCCTTCTCCGACAGAATCTTTATCTCGTCGCCATCGACGATGATGGAGTCCTTCCCCGCCTCGACGTCGCCCTGATAGATCCCGTGGATCGAGTCGTACTTGAACAGGTGCGCGAGAGTCTTCGTGTCGGTGAGGTCGTTGACCGCCACGAAATCCAGGTCGGCGACTCCCTGCTCTTTGGCCGCGCGCAGGACCTGTCGTCCGATGCGGCCGAAGCCGTTGATTCCTACTCTTGTTGCCATTCTTGTCTTGCTCCTTCGGTTACAGCCGGTCGCCGCTCGCGCGGGCCCGGCCAAAAGTCACATAGCTGATTATCCGCGCGCCGCCTGCATAGAGCACACGAGCACACTCGTTGAGCGTCGCCGCGGTCGTCACCACATCGTCCACCAGCACGAGATGACTCCCTCTGATTCTGTCGCGGTCCCGGTCGAGGAGTTGGAACGAACCTGCAACGTTGCCAACTCGCTCCTCGGGTGTCAACTCCGTCTG
>JBDSRC010000251.1:0-5649 GCA_039929505.1 Gemmatimonadaceae bacterium | reverse complement strand
AAAGTTGCGGCCGCGGGCGCGAAGCGCGCTGTTCGATAGAATTTGAGCGGAGTCCACGGCCGCCCGAAAGTTCGCACGGGAAATCGCACAGTATCAGAGGAAACATCGTAGGCCTGCCGCGCCAGAATCGCTGAGACCTGGTGCTGACCGTGACCGCCACTCTCCGCAAAGAAGGCAACAACAATGTCAGGGCGGAATGCGCGTACGATCTTTACCACGTCTCCCAGAAGCTCCTCCCTCGGCCAGTGCATGAATGTCTCGGCCGCGCTCTTGGAATACCCGAAATCGTACGCTCTCGTGAAAAACTGGTGGGCCCCGTCGATGCGCCTCGCCGCCAGGAGCTCCTGGGTGCGAATCACACCCAACGCTTCTCCGAGCTCGTTGCCGATCAGATTCTGGCCCCCGTCACCACGCGTGAGAGAGAGATACGCCGTTTCGACTCCGCGTCCGCGTGCGAGCCACGCGATGAGTCCGGTGTCCTCATCATCCGGGTGCGCCCCCACCAACAGCACCCGCGCGCTGACCGGCGCGGGCGGACTGCTCTCTCGCTGGGAAGGTGGTGGCGAGGGCGGCGCAGCCTGCTGCGCGTCGGAAATTCCCGCCAGAAACATCGCCAGTACACCGGCGAGCCGAAAACTCATTCTTACAGTCGAAGCGGCCGACAGTGGTCGCGCTCTCAGGACTTGAGCGCCATCCCGCGGCGCCTGGCTCCCGCCGGCGGTTGTACCGGCGCATTCACCTCGGTGACAATCCGCTCCTGCTCGATCTTGTGGGCCCCAGCGTAGCCTTCGGCGGGACTCGCGCGCTCGGGCCGGCCGATATAGCGAAGCGGGATTGCGTTTCCGGTAGAGACTCGGAGCCGCGGCGCGGCGTATGTCCACGCGCCGCTGTTCTTCGGTTCCTCCTGCGCCCAAACGACTTCTTCCACGGTGGGATACAAATCGACGATGCGCGCGACCTGCTCGCCCGGCCACGGATAGAGCTCCTCGACACGCACCAGCGCCACGTGACGCGCACGTGCCGCCGCGAGATCGTAGTAGATCTTTCCGGTGCAGAAAACCAGGCGGGTGATCGCCTGGCGATGATCCGACGCGACCGCGTCGTCGATCACCGGATGGAAAACGTCTCCGCTCAGATCGGCGAGAGTGGACGCCGCGTCGGGCAAACGCAGCAGGCTCTTCGGCTGCATCAGGATCAGCGGCCGCCGCTCGTACATCAGCGCCTGCCGGCGCAGAACGTGAAAGTACTGCGCGGGGGTCGAAGGATAGGCGACACGCATGTTGCCTTCGGCGCACAGCTGGAGAAATCGCTCGAGCCTCGCGCTGGAATGCTCGGGTCCCTGCCCTTCGTATCCGTGCGGAAGCAGCAGCACCACCGATGAATCCTGACCCCATTTGGCGCGGTCGGCAGCGATGAACTGATCGATGATCGGCTGCGCTACGTTCACGAAATCACCGAACTGTGCTTCCCACAACACCAGCGTGTCGGCGGCGGCGGTGCTGTATCCGTACTCGAAGCCGAGCACGGCCGTCTCGGACAGCGGACTGTTGTAGATCTCGAAAGACCCGTGCGAGTCGCCTTCGGCTACATGCGCGAGCGGGACATAGATCTCGCCACTCTCCGCGTCGTGAAGCACCGCCTGACGGTGAGAGAAAGTGCCGCGCTCGACATCCTGCCCGGTCATTCGCACCGATTTCCCATCGGTAAGGAGTGATGCGAAAGCGAGAGCTTCGGCGTGACCCCAGTCGATGCCTCCCTTTTCACCCATCGCTTCAGCACGGCGCGCAAGAGTCTTCGCCAGGCGCGCATTCACCGTGAGATTGGCCGGCCAGCTCAGGAGACGCTCGTTGAGCTCGCGCAGGTGTCCCGCGTTCACTCCTGTGTCGGCCCCGCCCGCTCCGGAGACATCGACCTTCGCTTCGTTCGTCGGACGGTGCTCGGGTGGATGGATTGCACCGCTCTTGGTGGCGGACAGGATGTTCTCAAGATTCGTGGCCACCTCGGCATCGACCTGCTTTACATCATCAGCCGTGATCAGCCCTTCCTCGACCAGCCTCGAGCCCCACACCTCTCGCGAAGACGGGTGCGCGCGAATTCTCTTGTACAGCGTCGGCTGTGTGAATGACGGCTCGTCGGTCTCGTTGTGACCGTGACGGCGGTAACCGACTACGTCGATCAGGAAGTCCTTTCCGAATCTTGCGCGATACTCGATGCCGAGCCGCACCACCTGGATGCATGACGCGGCGTCGTCGGCGTTGACGTGGACGATCGGTACTTCAAAGCCCTTGGCGAGGTCGCTGGCATAGTGCGTCGACCGCGCATCGGTGGGATCAGTGGTGAAGCCGACCTGGTTGTTGACGATGATGTGCAGCGTTCCGCCGGTACGGAAACCTGTCAGGCCCGAGAGATTGAAGGTCTCGGGGACCACGCCCTCTCCCGGGAATGCCGCATCTCCGTGTACGCAGATCGGTACCACCAGCGCCTCATCGCGCTGCGCCGTCGAGCTCGTCAGCACCTGCCGCGCGCGCGCAAATCCTTCCAGCACCGGATTGACTACTTCGAGGTGGCTTGGATTCGGGATCAGCACCACATCCACTTCGCGGCCGTTTGAGAGCTTCCGCTTTCCACGAGCGCCGAGGTGGTATTTCACATCCCCGGTCTCGCTCTCGGCGTTCGTCGCCGCGTGCTTCCCTTCGAATTCCTCGAAGATCGTCCCGTACGGCTTGCCGAGCGTGTGGGCGAGAACATTGATGCGGCCGCGATGGGCCATCGCGAGCCCGACCTCGCGGGCACCGTGCGCGGACGCTGCCTCGATCGCGACGTCGAGCATCGGGACGAGGATGTCCCCGCCTTCGATCGAAAATCTCTTGTAGCCCTGATATGCGCGTCCAAGGAAGCGCTCGAGACCATCGACCTCAGTGAGCCGTCTGAGAGTTGCTCGCTTCTCGTCGTCAGTGAGCGACTGATGGAGCTTTCCGCTCTCGATCGCCTCGCGCAGCCATTCGCGCTCCGACGCTTCGCCCAGGTGTGATATCTCGAAGCCGATGCGCGACGAGTACAGCTCTCTCAGTCGCTCGACGACGTCGGCGGCACTTCCACCGCTGGCACCGAGCGCGATTCCGGGGATGCTGGCGAGGTCTTCCTGGCTGAGTCCGTGAAACTCCGGAGTCAGCTCCGGCGTGCCGTCGGGGTTGGTGCCGAGCGGATCCAGTGGAACCGCGAGGTGGCCATAGCTGCGGATCGCATCGACGAGCTTGGCGGCGGCCGCGACATCGCGGAGAAAAGCTGGGTCAGTCTGTCCCGGGAGAAGCGCATTGTCCGGCGCGGTCGGAGAAGGCGCGCCTTCGCTCAGGCTGGCCGCGAATCGGAAGAACTGTCGCCACGATTCGTCGACCGATGCGGGATCCCGCAGATACGCTTCGTACGCTTCGCTTATGTATCCATCGTTGAATACACCCGTGATCGGGTCGGAGCTCATACTTGAAATTTAAGGCGGTTTACTCGCCGGCGGGGAGATTGCGTTCAGGGAACTACAACTTCCGACTACCGGCCGGGGGCCGTTGGCGGACCGGCTGTGGGTTGCGGGCCCGGGCGGAGTACAACAATTACGAATTTTCGGAGTGCCGGTGATTCTTTGTTCGAGCATTCGCACACAACTCAGAGCCGGCCCGCCCATCGCCCCCGGCCGGTAGTCGTAAGTTGTAGTTGTTTCCCGGCCGGATACTAATCTACCTAGGCGAGGTCCGTGTCCTTGGCGCTCGCGCGGATTGATTCAGGGTAAATCGGGGACGCGCGGCGGCCGCCTGGAGAATCTTCATGGCGGGAGCTTCCTCGAGGGTCGGGAGGTACAGGAAGCCCGCGATTCCGTTCACATCAAGGAGATGGAGCTCCTCAGCGTGACGGGTCAGGCTCACCGCGATCACCGGCGTCTGCGAGAGGAGCTCGTTTCCTTCCCAGCTCTCGAGCGGAATCGTCGCCAGCAGATCGTAGTCGCAGATCACTACATCGGGTGACAGCTCGACGGCCTTGTCGAGGGCTGCGTCGAGCCCCACTACGCCAGTCGTCGCAACGCCCATCGCCGCGAAGTACCGCGCAAGATGGCCGCTGAGAAAAGAATGGCGCGCGATGCATAACGCGCGGAGTGGTGTGGACCTGTCCGGAAAACCTGCCGGACTCGTCTGCTGATTCATGCCCGTTTGATCGTAAGGCCCGAAGGCGCCCGAAACAAGATGCGGAACGAAAAGCGCCCTGCACGTCAGACGTGCAGGGCGCTCCAGGGTAACCTCAGGAGCTTAGTACCGCTCTCTCTTGACGTCGACGTTGTTGCCGATCACACCACCGATGATGGCGCCGGCTGCTCCGCCGATGATCGCGCCTTTCACCTTGTTCCTGCTGGTCACGGCACCAAGGACTCCGCCTGCGACGGCGCCGATGGCGGCGTCACGCTTGGTGTGCTTGACGATGCGCGTCCGTTCGGGCGCTGGCGCACTGTAGACCGGGCCAGACGAATACGTGCCCGAGCTTCTGCTTGCGGTGCGGCGTGGAGCCGATCGTCTCGGCGCACTCGCGGTGCTGGTCAGGGCCGGCGCGGCTGCGGCAGCAGCGATGCCCGCACGCTCAGCGGCGGTGATGCTGTCCAGCGGGCTATACGGGCTGGCCTGGGCCGCCGTCGTAAGGTCCGCATTCAGCGCGTCGTCGATCTTCTTGTCGTTTCCAGAGCACGCGAAAGCAAAGAACGCGGCCGGGATAATTATGAGCCTTTTGAACATTGAAAAAACCTCCAGAAATGACCCCCGCGCAGCGCGACGGTGACGCCTATAAGGGCAGGCGACGTGCCATTCCGGGATCCAGGTTATGCCGCTGTCGCCGCGGATAACTCCGGGGTCGGCGTAAAATTGTCCTCTAAAGAGGCCGGTAGGGTGAGACGGAAAATGCTCCCGGTCCCCAGGATCGAATGAACCGTCAGCGACCCGTCTAACAGCTGAGCTAGACGACGGGAGATCGGCAGCCCCAGGCCAGTGCCCGGCTGCTTGGATTCCGACACCTGTACGAACTCCTCGAAGATCCGGGTGACGTCCTCCTGGGCGATGCCAACGCCCTCGTCGATGACCTCCACTTGTACCCCCCCATTCTGGATCTGTTTGCACGACACTTTGATCGGCTTACCCTCGCCGAATTTGATGGCATTGGAGAGGAGGTTGAGAAGGATCTGTCGCACCCGGCGAGGGTCGCTGACGATGTTGAATGGCTCCCCCTCCATCTCCAGCGACAGGGTGGAGCCGTAGTCGTCCGCAAGTGGCCGGACAGTAATGAACAGGTCCTCGATAATGGAGGGCCACATCACGGGCTGCAGCGCGAGCTCGATCTTCCCGGCCTCGATCTTCGACAGATCCAGAACGTCATTCACCAGCTCCAGCAGGTGCCGCGCGGCCTTCAGTGTGCGCTGCAAGCCTTCTTTCTGCTTGGTGTTGAGCGGGCCGTAGATGTTGTCCAGCATCAGCGTGCTGTAGCCGATCACGGCATTGATCGGGGTGCGGAGCTCGTGGCTCATCGACGCGTAGAAGCGGTTGCGCGCGCCCATGGCCTGCTCGAGCGCGAGCTGGCGCCGGTGCAGCTCCTCGTTCAGCTGCGACAGCCTCGCCGCGGATC
>JBDSRC010000250.1:0-4378 GCA_039929505.1 Gemmatimonadaceae bacterium | reverse complement strand
AGATCCCAATGGGAAGACTTGGCGAGCCACGTGAGTTTGCGGCGCTCGCGGCGTTTCTGGCATCGGAGCGGGCGAGCTACATCACGGGCGGGTCGATCGCCGTCGACGGCGGGTGGATTCGCTCGCTGTTGTGAGGCCCTCCCAGGCCCGCATCATACCGGCGCGAGCGCACGCGGAGCGGCACTGAGCCTTTCGTAATGCGTTTCGGTCACGGGTGTGGCGCTTGGATGTAATGCGAAGATCGACGTTTTTGCCGAACGGGTCACCAGATCGGCGATGCTACCGCGTAGCATCCGCGACAAGCCTCCGCGGCCATGTGTGGCGATGGCGATCAGGTCCGCTCGCTCCCGTGCCGCATATGCCGCGATCTCCTCGGCAACGTTGTCGCCGACGACGATCTCGCACGTTGCCGTGAGCCCCGAGCCGCGCAATCTCTCGGCGATGAGGCGCAGGTAGCCCTGGGTTGCGGCGAAACTGGCGTCCGTCCACGCGACCGCCTGGCGCGCGCTGCGCACTGCCGCATTGGTGAGGCTCTGAACGTTGAGGAGTGTGATTTCCGCGTCCTCGAGTCCGGCCAGGCCGACGACGGCGGGCAGGATCCGCTCGGCCAGCGGCGAACCGTCGAGGGGCACGACAATTCGTCGAAACGCATCCCGCACCTGCGGATTGAGGTAGCTGGCGGGTGATTTGACGACCAGCACCGGAATGGTGGTGTGCCGAATCAACGAGTCGGTGACGCTCCCGAGGGAGAAACGTGAAAATCCGCCCCGGGAGTGGGAGCTGATGACGATGAGACTGATATCGTTCCGGCTGGCGTACCCGGCCAGAGCGTCGGGCACAGGGCCTTCCTCGAGAGAGGAGACGACGTCGGAGTTGCCGCTGTTCCGGCACTCCGTAGCCACGGCATTCAGCTCACTCAGCGTGGAGTCTCGGTCGCCGAGAAGTGCAATCTCGATCCCGTCGGGCGTAAGGCCCGTTCCGATAAATTCGTTGTTGGTCCGCACCCTGACGAGATGCAGGACCGCGCTACTGCGGTCGGCGAGGCGTAAAGCGACACGGATCGCCTCACGGTCGAACCCGGAGCAGTCGGTGGGAACCATGATCGTCTTGTACATGCAATCCCTTCCTATTGACAGGCGATTCGAGCGGTTGGAGCCGTTTGAGCGCCGCTCAGTCAGTCAATCTCGGGGATAACGCCAGCTCACACAGTCAGCCATTCGCTGATTCCTTGTGAGAGTTTCCCCTTCCCCACGCAGCGGCCTCGCCGCTTCTCCGTGGCGCGTAGGGGTTTCCCTGCCGATGCGCCCGGGAAACTCCCGAAACATTCAGCAGAATCCCATCGGAACAGAGGTAAAGGGCTGACAGATCGCCACCTCTCGGACTCGTATCCTTGGTGAGTACGGAGCAGTTCCAATCGCCACGACAAGAGGATACGACAAATGACCAAGACCTTAGTGATGATATCGGCGCTTATCGCGCTCGCAGCAACCGGCGCCAGCGCGCAGGGACCGTCCGCCGTCAGGCTTCGGCTCGAGCCCGGCAGCGAGCTCAGCATCAGCGGCACGTCGTCCACGCACCCGTTCGAGTGCAAGACCTCGAAGCTGATTGCCTACGTCGACGTGGATCCGGGTTACACGAAGGATCTCACCAAGGTCGCGCGTCCGATTGCGAGCGTTCAGGTCAACATCGTGGTCAAGACGCTGCTATGCGGCAACAAGACGATGGACAAGAACATGTATGCGGCGCTCAAGGCCGACAAGAACGAGAACCAGATCATCAAGTACACGCTGTCTGGCTATGACATCGTCAACGCGACCTCCTCACAGTTCGGCGCCAAAACCAAGGGAACGCTGAACGTCGGCGGCAAGGAAAAGGCTGTCGCCTTCAACATCACGGCCGAGCGCTCCGCCAACGGAAAGGCATCTGCCAAGGGTGAGCAGTCGCTGCTGATGTCCGACTTCGGCATCAAACCGCCGAGCTTCATGTTCGGAACGCTCAAGGTCCACGACGAGATCAAGGTCAAGTTCAATCTCATGACCGGTCCGGCGATGATCGCTCAGATCGCAGCAGCTATCGACCGCCAGTAGTCCCCCGCCTCAACGCAAGCCACGCCCTTCGATTCATTCAATCATGGAGCCCACAATGAAACGCCGTTACTTCGCTCTCGCCGCCGTACTCGCGACCGTCCTGGTCGCAACAGCCTCCAGTGCTCAGGAGCCAACCGCGGTGACCGCCTCGATCGTAGTCGCCGACTCGATCCTCGTCCCCGAGCCGCCTCCGGTCGATACTCCCACGGTTGTCGTCGCCCCGAAGAGAAAGGCGAGCTTTCTCTCCACCGCTCCGGGAATCGAGATGCAGAACTACCGTCCCGAGGACAAGCGCGGCATCAACACCTTCGAGGCACCGAAGGATCCAGCGGATGGGTATACGGGCTTCAAGCTTCAGTGGGGAGCGGCTTTCACCCAGCAGTTCCAGGGGCTCGACCACAAGAACACCGCGGCTCCGCGGCTGGTGACGACGAATGGTGTCACCACGGATGCCAACGCTCTGATCAGGATAGGGCACGGTCCGAACAATGCCGTCGCCAACCTCTACCTGAACGGACAGCTGGCGAAGGGGATCCGGGTCGCGATGACGACGTATGCGTCGGCCCGGCGCCACAATGAAACGTGGGTAAAGGACGGCTACCTGCTCGTCGATGCCTCGCCAATCGACTGGACGCCGCTCAACGGGATCATGAAGTACGTCACGATCAAGGCCGGCCACTTCGAGATCAACTACGGTGATGCGCACTTCCGTCGCACGGACAACGGCAACGCAATCCGGAATCCGTTGGTGGGCAACTATATCATGGATGCCTTCACGACCGAAGTTGGCGGAGAAGTCTACGTCAGAGCCAACGGCTTCCTGGCGATGGGTGGCGTCACCGGCGGCGAAGTTCGCGGCATGATCGCCAAGCCCGAACAACGCTCTCCGAGCTATCTCGCCAAGATCGGATACGACAAGAAGTTCAGCGACGATCTGAGGCTCCGCATCACGGGCTCCAAGTACGCCGCTTCGTCCTCCGTCAACAACACGCTGTTCAGCGGCGACAGAGCGGGATCGAGGTACTACGATGTGCTGGAGAACACGACTTCCACCGAAGCGGCACAGGCCGTGTCGGGCAGCATGCAGCCGGGGTTCAGAAACAGCGTCCAGTCCTGGGTCATCAACCCGTTCATCCAGATTCGTGGACTCGAGCTCTTCGGCAACATCGAGCGAGCACGGGGACGCGCCACGACTGAGACGGAGAATCGCACCTGGAACCAGCTCGTCGGCGAAGCGGTGTACCGCTTCCTCCCCGACCAGCGCCTCTACGCCGCGGCTCGGTACAACACGGTGAAGGGACAGCTAACCGTCGGAACTCCCGAAATTAAGGTCAATCGCTTCCAGGCAGGCGGCGGCTGGTTCATCACGCCGAACGTCCTTACCAAGCTCGAGTTCGTGAGTCAGAAGTACCTCGACTTCCCGTCGACTGATATTCGGAACGGCGGTCAGTTCAAGGGATTCATGGTTGAAGGCGTGGTGGCCTTCTGACCAGCGTGTAGCGCCGCGGATATTCCGCGGCGCTACACGGTTAGTCGCGGCGACGGTGAACCGGCCGTGACATCAAGGAGCTCCGAATGACAGTCGCTGCTTTTGCACCTCAGTCTTCGCTTCAGTTGATTCCCGCACTCGGGATCCTGGAGCCGGCAGAATGTGAGGCCCTTCTCAAACGCACCGTCATCGGGCGTCTCGCTTTCACGCTTCACGATCGCGTCAGCATCGTCCCAATCAGCTACGTCTACGATGAAGGATGGATCTACGGGCGCACCGAGCCTGCGGAAAAGCTCGTTCCGATACTGCGCAACGAGGCCATCCGTCGCCTGCGAGAGGTGAGAGGCGCGCGCGGAATCATCGATCGCATCAACGTAAGCAACGATTCAGCATAAAGGAGGAGTGATGCCAGCCATTCAGACCCAGTCCAAACCCGCTTTCGACAAACCGGCACCGCCGACCATGCCACGGGTGATATTGGTTGCTACCGACGGAACCGCGCAGTCGGATCCGGCTATCGCGTTCGCGCGCGCACTGGCGGAGCGCTCGGCGCTCGAGGTCAGAGTCGTCACCATAGTCGACCATCTGCCGACGCCCTGGGGTGGCGCCGCCGCGAGCATCGTCGCCGAGTACATGCAGGCGCTACAAGGAGAGGCGTTCAAGAATGCAGAACTCCAGCTATCCCGCTCGGGCCGCTCTGACTGGCCGGTCGAGGTTCAGGTAGGAGACCCGGCATCGCGGATCAGCGCGCTCGCCAGGGATGCGAACGTCGATCTCGTAGTGGTCGGACTTGGCGGTCATG
>JBDSRC010000249.1:0-3498 GCA_039929505.1 Gemmatimonadaceae bacterium | reverse complement strand
AGGCCGAGTGGGTGCTCGAGGAGATCAATACCAGGCGCAATCGGGAGAATCGCGGCCTATCCGATTTCGCGGTGCTTTACCGCACAAACGCACAGAGCCGGGCTCTCGAGGACGTCCTCAGAAAGGAAGCCGTTCCGTATCGGCTGGTCGGATCGGTAAGGTTTTATGACCGCCGTGAGATTCGCGACCTGATGGCGTACCTCAAGTTGATTGCAAACCCGGCCGACTCCGAGGCCTTCCGCCGGGCAATCGCGGTTCCCAAGCGCGGCATTGGGGACACTACGGTTGACAGTCTTGCGTCGCGCGCCCGGGAGCGTGGGCTCCCCCTTTACGAAGCAGCGCAGACCGAGGAGATTGTCGAAGGATTGCGAGCCGCCGCGCGGAAAGCGCTGGTGGATTTCACCGCGCTCATCGCGCGCCTGCGGGAGCGCGCGACGGATACCAGCGTCGACGTGCTGATTCAGGATCTGGTGGCTGAGATCAAGTACGTCGACTACCTGCAGGCAGAGGGGCCGGAGTCGGCGCGCGACAGGATCGAGAACGTGAGCGCGCTCATCAATGGCGCCGCTGAGACGGTGATCGATGATGGAGGAGAGGTCGGACTCACTCCTCTCGACCATTTTTTGCAGCGGGCGATGCTCGTCGCCGGCGCGGATGCACTCGATCCCACCGCCGATGCTGTCACCCTGATGACTCTGCACAACGCCAAGGGCCTCGAGTATCCCGTGATTTTTCTGACCGGGCTCGAGGACGGACTGTTTCCGCTTTCCCAATCGATCGACTTCCCAGCCAAGCTCGAAGAAGAGCGGCGACTGTTCTATGTCGGCATCACCCGGGCGGAGGAGAAGCTCTACATCTCCTTCACCGAAATGCGTCGTCGTAACGGCGAGCTGCTTCCAGGGATGAGGTCGAGATTTCTCACTGAGATCGCCGGCGCGAATATCGAGGAATTGAAAACTCTCCGCGTCAGGGCCATGGGGCGTGGGACTTCAACGCGCTCCGCGACCTTTGGTGGCTCGGGAGGTTTCAACAGCGGGGCCTATCCCCAGCGGCGGCAGCACGAGGTTCCTTCGTGGCGTAAGACGGCGGCGATGGAGGCGGAGATTTCCCAGGATGAGCCGCGGTACGTCAAGGGCGAGCGCGTCAAGCACAAGCTCTTCGGCGATGGATCGATCGCCGAGCTGTCGGGCGTCGGCCGTGAAGTGAAGGCGGTCATCGATTTCGATGACGAGAACGTTGGGCGCAAGACGATCAAGCTCGCATACACGACCCTCGAGCGGGGACAGGAATAATGGCGGTCACAAGAGAGGACGTTCTGCACATCGCGGAGCTGGCGCGCCTGGGGGTGAGCTCCGGGCGCGCCGACGAGCTGACGATGGAGCTGAGCGCGATTCTCGCGCACATGGAAGTTCTCTCGCAGGTAGACACCTCCAGCGTCGCCCTCACCGCCGGAGTCGGGGCGGGTGGAACTCCTCTCCGGCCGGACGTCGGAGTCGCGCCGGCGATGGCCGGGACTCTCGAATCGTTTGCTCCGTCGATGCGCGATGGATTCTTCATCGTGCCGAGGCTGGCGACGCATGAGGACGCGGCCGGGATCGAGAACCGAGCTTGAGTCTCGACGACTATTCGTCGCTGCGCGCGGCGGAAATCGCGGTTGGCGTGCGCGCCGGGACTTTTTCCCCCGCCGAAGTCGTTCAGGCTTCATTCGACCGCGCGCGCGACATCGGAGCGGGAAGCGACAACCTGAACATCGTGCTTGCCGCCGACGACAAGGCCAGCCTGGCGGAGTGCGACGCAATCGCGGAGCGCCGCAACACGGGCTCCGATCTCGGGCTGCTCGCCGGAGTGCCAGTGGTGATCAAGGACAACATCGCCTCACTCGGCTTGCCGACCACCTGTGGCTCGAAGATCCTCGAGGGCTATGTGAGTCCGTTCGAGGCCACCGTCGTCACGCGTCTTCGCGCGCATGGAGCGCTCGTCGTGGCGAAGACGAACATGGACGAGTTCGCGATGGGATCGTCGACGGAGAACAGCGCTTACGGTCCGGCGCGGAATCCGGTCGACGTTCGGTGCGTGCCGGGCGGATCATCGGGCGGCTCCGCCGCCGCCGTCGCGGCTGGAATCACATCAATTGCGCTCGGCTCGGAAACCGGCGGCTCAGTGCGCCAGCCAGCGGCATTCTGCGGAGTGGTTGGCGTGAAGCCCACCTACGGTCGCGTCAGCAGATACGGTCTCGTCGCGTTTGCGTCGTCGCTCGATCAGATCGGGGTGCTCGGACGCACTGTCGACGACGCGGCGCTCGGGCTCGAGGCGATAGCGGGATTCGACCCGCACGATTCGACGAGCTCCGACGCTGACGTGCCCATCTACCGGATGTCCGCGCTCGGGGTACCGGCCCCCGAGGCGCGAAATCCGGACACCGAAGCGCTTCGTCTCGGGCGGAGTGCGGTGCCGCTTCCCCCGCCGCCCCACTCGAAGACACTCGAGGGAATCGTCATCGGCAAGCCGAAGGAATATTTCCCCGACTCTCTCGACCCGGCGGTTCGTGATCTGTGCGAGCGCTCGCTCGACCGCTTTCGCGCGATGGGCGCCACCGTTCGGGATGTCTCTCTCTCGCGCTCGCCGCTCGCGATTCCTGTGTACTACATCATTGCGCCCGCCGAAGCTTCCTCCAACCTCGCCCGCTTCGATGGCGTCAGGTATGGGCTACGGGTCGATCCTAAGCTCGGGCTCAAGGGCATGTACGAGGAAACGCGCTCCCGCGGATTCGGCCCAGAGGTGACGCGACGCGTGCTGCTTGGCACCTACGTGCTGTCCGCGGGCTACTACGACGCATACTATCGGAAGGCGCAGGCGGTTCGCAGCCTCATCGCCGATGACTTCCGCGCGGTTTTCGCCAGCGGGGTCAACGCCATCTTTACGCCGACGACGCCGACTCCTGCGTTCCACATTGGCGCGATCAGCGACCCGTACGAGATGTATCTCAACGACATCTTCACTGTCACGGCGAACCTCGCCGGTGTGCCGGCGATGTCGGTGCCGATTGGACGCGTGCGCAACTTGCCGGTGGGGGGGCAGATAATCACCGGACACTTCGACGAGTACACCATGTTCCGGGTGGGTTACGCTCTCGAGGCCGCGCTCGGCCCGGACGCGCATAAATGACGGCCGAGCGTTACGAGATGGTCGTAGGCCTCGAGGTCCACGTGCAGCTCAAGACGAGGACCAAAGCTTTCTGCGGCTGCTCCGCCGACTTCGGCGCGGCGCCGAACGTGAACACGTGCCCCGTGTGTCTGGCGCTGCCCGGCGCGCTGCCGGTGCTGAACGAGCATGCCGTCAATCTCGCGACGAGGGCCGCGTTGGGGCTCGGCTGCGCGGTAAATCCAATCTCGGTATTTGCCCGCAAGAACTATTTCTATCCCGATTTACCCAAGGGCTATCAGATCTCCCAGTTCGACCAGCCGCTCGCGACGGGAGGCTCGATCTCCATCGGCGAGA
>JBDSRC010000248.1:0-4224 GCA_039929505.1 Gemmatimonadaceae bacterium | reverse complement strand
GCACCAAGTTTCATCGGGTGATCAAGGATTTCATGGTCCAGGGCGGCGATCCGTACTCGAAGGGCGGTGAGCACACAAAGGGTCCGGTCGGAACCGGAGGACCGGGATGGAAAATCGACTGCGAGACGAGCGGCAACCCGAACAAGCACCAGGTCGGCGTGCTTTCGATGGCTCATGCCGGAAAAAATACTGGTGGCAGCCAGTTTTTCATCGTGCTGAGCGAGCAGAACACCCGGCACCTGAACGGTGTTCACACCGTCTTCGGAAAAGTGGTCGAGGGGCTCGACATCGTACCGAAGATCAATCAGAACGACACGATCTCGAAAGTGAGAGTGTCGGCCGAAGCGGAGGGTAAGTAGGATGGCGACTGCTCAGAAGAAAAAGACCGACCTTGCTCCCGCGCTTACGGGGCTCATTCTCGGGGCGGTAACGATTTTCCTGCTGATGACCGCGATCGTGATGATGACGAACGCCCATTTCCGCGGCAAGGAAGCGGCTGGCGCGCACCCGTAGGCTTCACTTGCGAGGGCAGGAAATATGGCTAGATTAACTGACTGACTGGTCAGTTAATAGGAGTAGCCATCCAGAAGAGCCTCCAGAAAAGCCCTAAATGGCGCCGACAAGCCGCCGACCGGCCAAGCCAGATCCTCGAGGCAGCGCTTGGAGCTTTCGGCGAAGCCGGGGTCGCCAACGCCACTCTCGACCAGATCGCCAGCCGGGCCGGGGTCTCCAAGGGCACGATCTATCAATACTTCGCGAGCAAGGAAGAGCTGTTCAGACAGACCATCCGGCACGCGCTGCCGGCGCCGCAGGTCGAGCCCACCGAGCAACCCTCAGGAACAGCAAGCCGCCAGCTCCGGGACACCGTCTCCCGCCAGTGGCATTTCCTCACCTCCGAGTCCGGCCTCACCGTGAGCCGGCTGGTCGCCGCCGAGCAGCGGCACTTCCCGGATCTGGCCGAGCTCTACGCCCGGGAGGTCGTGTCGCGGTTCGTGGAGGAGCTGAGCGGATCGATCCGGCGCGGCGTGGCCACCGGTGAATTTCGCGATATCGACCCTCTGGTCGCAGCCCGAATGCTGACCGCGCTCGCTATCCAAAGCGCGCTGTGGCAGGGCGCGGGCGGATCTCCGGCGACAGGGGGGGAAAGCAGCGCAGTGGTTCTCAGGGAGCTTACGGAGTTCTACCTTCAGGCGATTGCCCAGTCCGACTCCGCGTTCCCGCAGGCGGACGGAGCATCCGACCTCCGTGGAGCCCTCAACAGTTGACAGACGCCGCACGTAATCCTGATGAAAGGGAGCTCGTCGGTCTGGCGCTCGAGGGCGACCCCCGCGGGTTCGCCGGACTCGTCCGAATGCACCAGCGGAGGGCTTACTCGGTGGCGCGTGCGATCGTGCTCACGCACGAAGACGCCGAGGACGCGGTCCAGGAAGGATTTCTCCGCGCTTATCAGGCGCTGGCTACGTTCGATCCCGGCAAGCCGTTCGGTGCGTGGCTCAATCGCATAATCGCGAACGCCGCGCTCGACCTGGCGCGGCGGAAAAAGGTTCGGAACGCTGAGGAGCTGTCGGATGCGATGCCGAGTCCATTCCGGGATCCGGCAGAGGATGCCGAGCTCAGGGCGAGGTTGCAGGACGCGCTGGCAAAATTGCCGGAGCGTTCCCGCGCGGTGATCGTCCTTCATGATGTGGAGGGTTTCACTCACGCGGAAATCGGTGAGATGCTCGGTATTCCAGGCGGGACTGCGCGGTCGGATCTGCACCACGCGCGGCAGCGTTTGCGGGGCCTGCTCGAAAATCTGAGGGGATAAAACCAATGGACGATCGCAAGGATTTGCGGCTGACTGACGAAGGGGATGAACGGCTCGTGCCGCTCATGCGCGAGCTTTACGCGGCCCCCGCGGACGGCGCGTACTGGGACGGGCTCGAGTCACGAGTCATGTCGCTGATCGCTGCCCACCGAATGGGTGTCGTTCGGCTGCAGTCGAGCCTCTGGTCGGTTCTCGAAAAGTGGGCCGCTCCGGGCCTCGCCGCTGCAGCGCTTCTCTTCGTCGCGGCTGGATTGTTCCTCTCGCGCGATGACGAGGCCGAGCTGCGGACGACCTATGAAGAGGTTACCGCACCGACAGTAGTGGACGAGCTCCCCGGAGCAGTCCACGTCGTCACCGCGCCCCGCGACGGATCGTCCGAGCGCGAAGCGACTTTCCGCTACGTGCTTTCACACTGAGGCTCTGATGGAACGCTCGAAGGGTTACGCGGTGATGTTTCTGCTCGGTGCATTCCTCGCCGGCGGTGCGCTCGGATTCACCGCCGATCGGGTCATGGATGGCGACCGCGGCCGTGGGGGCCGAGGCGGAAGCTTCCGGGGGCGAATGGCGAGCGAGCTGGATCTGACCCCCGCCCAGCGCGCCTCGATCGATTCCCTGATGGACCAGAAGCGCACCCAGATCGTGGCGCTCTATCGCCCGGTCAAGCCACAGCTCGACTCCCTCGCGTTGGCCTCGCGGGTCATCAGCGACAGCACTCACGCTCAGATCAATCGTCTGCTCAATCCGGAACAGCGGGTGAAGATGGATAAAATGCGCGCTCGAAGCCGTCACGATCTCGACAGGCGCCGCAAGAAAGACTCGATCGGAGCCCCGGAAATCAGGTAGTCGACCGACCCCTGGATGCAAAAACGCCGGCGCGAATTCGCGCCGGCGTTTCCATGTTGGAGCTGCCGACCCTAGACGTTATCGGGGTCGAGCTTCTTTTCGGCCTTGCCGAAGTTCTTCTGAATCTTGCCTTCGAGCTGCTCCGCGCGTCCCTTGATGTGCTCGCTTGTGTTGTCGGTGGCATCACCGAGGTCGCCGCGCAAGTTGCCCTTCATTTCCTTGGCCTTGCCCTTAACCTCGTTCTCGATACCCCTGTCGTTTAGATCCTTCATTGAAGCCTCCATCAAAGAGAGTAAACTCGATTTTCGTTCACTTGTCTGCCACTTAATAAAGCAAGCGACATGCCTGAATACCGGTCGTTCGGGGCAGCGTGAGGTACCGACCTTGCAAAGGCCTGATTAAGTACGGAAATTCCGGGGTTCACAGCCCCCGTGCCCCCAGGAAGGCGTGAACCAACCTCTTTAGGTCGCGCAAATCAGTACTCACGTCGAAGCTCGTCCGAGCGGCCGCCGTCTCGCAAAACTGACTATCCTCGCGCTCGGCGTCGTCTACGGCGACATCGGGACTAGTCCGCTTTACGCCCTCCGCGAATGCTTCAAGCCCGAGTACGGACTCGAGGCGAATGAAACGAATGTCTTCGGGGTGCTGTCGCTGATCCTCTGGTCGCTCATCAGCGTCGTCTCCATCAAATACATCGTGTTCGTCATGCGCGCGGACAACCGGGGCGAGGGTGGAATCCTGGCCCTGGTTGCGTTGATTCTGCAGCGCACGCATCGCGAGGCCGACCGGCGCCGGAAGGGCGTCATCATCGCGCTCGGTCTGATCGGAGCGGCGCTCCTCTACGGTGACGGGGTGATCACGCCTGCGATCTCGGTGTTGAGCGCCACCGAGGGCCTGGGAGTGGTGAATCCCGTGCTTGGCAAATTCGCGATTCCCCTCACCGTCGTCATCATTTTTTTCCTCTTCTTCTTTCAGAAGCATGGGACGCACAAGGTTGGTCGAATCTTCGGCCCCGTCTGCCTCGTCTGGTTCCTCACCATCGGCCTCCTCGGCGCGATCGAGATTTTTCGCGAGCCCCGCATCCTGCTGGCGCTCAATCCCTGGTACGGGGTGATTTTCTTCGCCGCCCACGGATTGCATTCCTTCGTGGTGCTCGGAGCGGTGGTGCTCGCCGTGACGGGAGCGGAGGCGCTTTACGCCGACATGGGACATTTCGGCAAGCGACCGATCCGGCTGGCGTGGTTCGCGATGGTATTCCCGTGCCTCGTGCTAAACTATTTCGGCCAGGGCGGATTGATACTGCACGATCCCCAGGCGGCATTGAATCCGTTCTATCTGCTGGCGCCGCGGATTCTGCTCTACCCGCTCATCGCGCTCGCAACAATGGCGGCAATCATCGCGTCGCAGGCAATGATATCGGGTGCGTTCTCGATCACCAGACAGTGCGTGCAGCTCGGCTACAGCCCTCGCGTCACGATCGTTCACACCTCGAAGCAGGAATCGGGACAGATCTACATTCCCGAAGTGAACAACGCTCTGATGATCGGTTGCCTGCTCGTCGTTCTGAGCTTCCG
>JBDSRC010000247.1:0-5075 GCA_039929505.1 Gemmatimonadaceae bacterium | reverse complement strand
TCGCGGATGATCCGGTCGCCACCGGGGAATTCGAGACCATCACGACCGCGTTGGGAGTGTGAAGCGCCGTCAGCCGGTCGGCATCATGTGCGTTGAAGGCGGTGAGGTACTCGTTTGCCACGGCGCGGATTGCCTGCTCCTCGCTTGCCTGGTTGAGCGGCATCGTCGTACACGCGCCCATCGCGAGCGCTGCCAACGTCATGGTACGCATTCGGTGCAGGTCTCTCATGTAACACCTCGGGTGGTAAGTGATCTAGAGGAAGGGTCTCCAAAATGGGTCGAGCTGGTTCCCTCCGCTAGAGCCTGCTGGGGAGGTGACGGTTAGTTTATTCAGAACTCCTTCCCCCACTGACATGACCGCTACCGCGAGCTCAAGACACGAAACGTCCGAGTCGCCATCCACACTTCTATATCCAGATCTGGAAGGAGAGCTCAAGACAACCCGCCGCATTCTCGAGCGAGTCCCCGACGGCAAGGACGACTATCGTCCACACGAGAAGTCGATGACACTTGGCGGGCTCGCCACTCACCTGGCCCAGCTCCCGGGGTTCGGCATCGCGATGTTGACGAGTGACGAATTCGATCCGATGAACCGTCCTCCGGCGGCGAAACCCGCCAACACCGAGGAACGACTGAAGCTGTTCGATCAGGTGAGCGGGAAGTTGCGGGAGCTGCTTCCCAAGCTTACCTGGGATCAGACAAAGGTCGTCTGGAAGATCAAGTCGGGTGATCAGGTATTCGTCGAGGGCCCGCGCGGGGTGATGCTACGCAGCGCGTTGATCACTCACATGGCGCACCACCGCGCGCAGCTCGGCGTTTACCTTCGCTTACTCGGCGTTCCAATCCCCGGCAGCTACGGCCCGTCCGCTGACGAGGCCCTTGGAAGATAGGATTTGCGTTACTGAAACAACGCCTGGCACCTACAGCAGCGGAATCGCGATCTACTGATAGATCCCGTGAGATAGAGACTGTCGCTGCTCCTGGAGCTCCTGCTCCAACCGCAGCTTCCTGATCTCTTCCATCAGCTTCTCAGCTCTCCGTCTCAGGACGCGGAGCTGTTCCTCGTCGGTCCACTCTTCGGGGACTACCATTTCGACGAGGGGAGCCACTCCCTCAGTTATCTCAGGGGGAATCAGGAACTCATTGGGCGTCGCAGAAACGTCGGGAGCTTCCGGCGTGTAGGCCGGAACCGCTTCGTCTTCTTCCCAATCGTGTTGGCGCCTGTCCCGCGAATCATTCCCGTCGACGTCGCGCGGGTACCTATTCTCCCAAGTGTAGCCGTCGACGGTGCGCGGCCTCTCTCTCACCGAAGCTGCAACCGCCTGGATCTCGGCGGGCTTTTGCGCGGCGTGATAGTTGGATACCGGCAGCATCAGCACCGCGGCGGTGAGCACCGGAACCAGCTTGAAGTGAACGCGCTGGCTCGCAACCATCACGGCGAGAACGGTGAGGCCGAGTGTTCCGCCGAGGAGCGGGGGAGGGACCGTGTCGAGAATTCGCGGGACGGCGGCGACGACTGCTGCCTGTGCCTTCATCAGCGGCGGCCGCTGCGTCGCATCGATCGTCCTCGCTGTCAGCGCGGCGCTGGTGCCGGGACGAACGGCGTATGGGTCAATGGAGTATCCGTCCGAGTTCTGAGCGATCGTCATTTGCGCACCCTCCATTTGCCCCTACGCGGTCGCCCCAGAAAAAGTTCCGTGATACAATAGAAAGCAGTGTTTGAGCTGATGCTATTTTCCGCGGGCGTTGTTGCCGGGGCGATCGCCACCGTCACCGGGTTTGGAATCGGCAGCGTCCTGACCCCACTGCTCGCGGTGCGGACCGGTACCCAGCTCGCCGTCGCGGCAGTGTCGATCCCACACTTCGTCGCCACCGCGCTCCGGTTCTGGCGGCTGCGCGCGCACGTCGATCGTCGGGTTCTCATCAGCTTCGGAATCCCGAGCGCGCTCGGCGGACTCACCGGCGCTCTGCTCCACTCCGCCGCAGCGAATCGGATCCTCTCGATCGTATTCGGCGCGATCCTCATGTTCGTGGGCGTGAGTGAGCTCACCGGGCTTTCACGCCGCATGAAGTTCGGCCGCACCACTGCCTGGATCGCTGGCGCACTGTCGGGATTCCTGGGTGGTCTGGTGGGTAACCAGGGTGGTATCCGGTCTGGGGCTCTCCTTGGATTCGACATCTCCAGGACCGCTTTCGTTGGAACGGCGACCGCGGTGGGTCTGGTGGTCGATGTAGTGAGGATGCCGGCTTACTTCATTACCCAGGGCGGCGACATCGCGCTAATCTGGACTCTCGTCGCAGTCGCAACCGCCGGGGCGGCGATCGGTACGCTGGTTGGTGAACATCTGCTGCGACGAATCCCCGAGCCAGCTTTCCGGCGAATGGTCGCCGTTCTGCTGCTCGCTTTGGGCGGATACATGATCCTGCGCGCCTAGTGTGGGGCGGACTGCGTACCAACTACGAACTGCGTACCAACCACGAACTGCGGACTGCGGACGAATTGCGAACTTCGGACTGCGGACAGGGTGCGAACTACGGACTAACTACCGAGGTTCGCTCGGGTAGGTCCGCAGTCCGCATTCAGTCCTCAGTCCGCAATCCGCAGTTCGTTCGCAGTTCGCAGTTCGCCGTATAGTCCGCAGTCCGCAATCCGCAGTTCGTCCGCAGTTCGCCGTACAGTTCGCAGTTCGCAGTACTCGTTTATCTATTGAGCCAGTATGACATCTTGATAAGGAACGTATTGGACGGATGCATGCTGAACAGCTCCCGCACATCGCCGCGGAAATTCTGATCGCCTTCCTGGTTGAGCGAGCCCTGCCGCCCGTGGTTCCAGACCGCGAAGAACGTCGAGCCCGGCTTGTACTCCCAGCCTATGGGGGATCCAAGTCATGAGTCGATAGTTGGTCAGTATTAGTTGACAGTGCCAGCTCGCGCGTGGCTGGAAGGGTGTGGTTTCCCGAATCTCGCACTGATCAACTCACGACCAACTGGCCAACTACAACTGACTCGCTGTCGACTCAGTACTTGGATCCCGCCTGCGTGGGCTCGGGCTGTCCGCAACCCCGGGTCATCCCTGCTTGCGCAGCTCCAGCAACGCCTCGAGCTCCGGTAGATGTTCGAAATCACGAGGTCGGCCAGCCGCGCGCTTGGCCTTGATCAGCCAGGGAAGCTCCAGGATCCGGAAGCTCACGTCGAAGGCCTCGATCTTCTCTGAATGTTTTTTCACCGTTGCGTAGTCCCCAACACCGGCGATCCGATCCATTACGTCGATATCGCCTTCCACCGTCGTCAGCGTCAGGATCGGCGCGCCGAACAGAGTACGGTCATCCATAATGAAGGGCAGGCCCGGGTCCACGCCGCGTGGATAAGCCTTCCACGCCGCGAGGAGGGAGCCGAGCGCGACGAGGTTCTCTTTCTGCCCGGCGTCGTAACAAATGTCGAGATCGTTGGTGACCCGCGACGAGCCGTGCGCCGCGGCGGCGACGCCGCCCACCACGACGAATCTGATTTTCCTCGCGGTGAGTCCGCGCAGCATCGACTCGAAGCTCACGCTCGCCTCCGTCTCGCCTCGCGCAGGAAAGCCGAGTTGGCATCGAGCATCGCCAGCCGCTGGGCGGGACTTCGGGCGAGCGCGGCCCGGGCGAGACCCAGGTCGATTCCGTAGCGTTCCGCCGTCGCAAGAGCGCGGTTCCCCGAGTTGGGCCGGGGCGAGCGACCTCTGCGCCTCGGTGTCTCGAGCACCAACGCCATGGAAAGGTTACCGAGGAAAACAGACTGATAACGCGCCAGATCCACCACCATGGAGGCGGAGTGCGACTGATCGGCGCCGACGGTGACCACGCCATCGGCGCTACCGGATGCGAGGGAGGCGGTCGCCGCCTCCGCCGCGAGGTGGAGCGGAAGGTGCAGGGTCTCATTCAACAGTCTCACCAGTCCCCACCATCGTGACTGTGAAACGGTGTAGTGCAGGCGCCGGCGGAGAATGGATGCCGAATTGAAGATCCATTTGACGTCAGTTCCGGCCGCGACGGCGAACTGGTGGGCTGTCATACTTAAATATGTCTAGTAACTAGACATAAATCAAGAGAAAGGACCTCACATGAAATCCCTTCCGCTTGCTGCCGCGTTTTCCGTGATCCTTTTAGCCTGCGCACCGCAGGGGCCCGTCCCAACCCCATCGCCGGAAACCAACGATGCGCTCGGAGTTGTGGCGCGACGCTACGTGAGCCTGGTGCTGGGGGTTGGGCAGCACGACGAGGGATATGTCGACGCCTACTACGGACCGCCGGAGTGGCAGACCGCCGCGGCAGCGCGAAGGGTGCCGCTCGATCAGCTGGCGGCGGAGGCGGCGGCGCTTCAAGCGTTGGTTGCGGCGGTCGATGTCTCCGGCGCCGAAGAGATGGTGCGCCTCCGGAAGGAATACCTCCACAAGCAGCTAGGCGCGGTCGGGACGCGGATCGCGATGCTGCGCGGAACACGCTTTACGTTCGACGAGGAGTCGAAGGCTCTGTATGACGCCGTGTCTCCGCGGATGTCGGAGAGCGATCGGCGCGCGATCCTCGACTCGTTGTCCGCTGCGGTTCCCGGCAGTGCACCACTGGCGGAGAGGCTGGAAGCGTTCAGGCGGCAGTTCATCATTCCCCCCGAGCGGGTCGACGCCGTATTTCGCGCGGCGATCGCAGAAGCGAAGCGCCGTACCGCCGCGCGGATGACGCTACCACCCCTGGAGGCCTTCGCACTCGAGTTCGTAAAGGACAAGCCGTGGAGCGGTTACAACTGGTACAAGGGGAACGCGCAGTCGCTCATCCAGATCAACACCGATCTGCCGATCTTCATCGACCGCGCGATCGACGTCGGGGCGCACGAGGCCTATCCGGGACACCATCTGTACAACGCGCTGCTGGAGCAGCGACTCGTGCGCGATCGCGGCTGGGTGGAGTTCTCCGTGTACCCGCTCTTTTCGCCGCAGTCACTCATCGCCGAAGGGAGCGCCAACTACGGAGTCGAGGTCGCATTTCCCTTCGCCGAGCGCATGGAATTCGAGAAGCGGGTGCTGTTCCCGCTCGCGGGGCTCG
>JBDSRC010000246.1:0-4532 GCA_039929505.1 Gemmatimonadaceae bacterium | reverse complement strand
CGAGGCGATGCAGGAGCACCGTGTGACCGCCGCGGGCGAGACGATGCGCCTGCCCGAGCCTTTCTTCGTATTGGCGACGCAGAATCCGATCGAGCAGGAGGGGACGTATCCGCTGCCAGAGGCGCAGCTCGACCGGTTTCTGTTCGACGTTCGTATCGGGTATCCGGATGAGAACGCGGAGGTAGGAATTCTGCGCGCGACCACCGGTGCCGATCCCGAGCCGTTGGTTCCGGTGATAAGCGGCGAAGCGACACGCGCGCTCCAGAGAATGGTGCGTGATATTCCCGCCGCCGAGCCGGCGCTGCGGTATGCGGCGCAGCTCGTTCGTGCGACGCGTCCGGGTGAGCCCGACGCGGGCGAGATGATCACGAAGTACGTGCGGTGGGGCGCGGGACCGCGCGCGGGCCAGGCGTTGATACTCGGCGCCAAGGCGCATGCTCTGCTCACGGGGCGTTTCGCCGTTTCTCCCGCTGACATTCTTCGCGTGGCGCGTCCGGTTCTGCGGCATCGCGTGCTGCCAAACTTTGCGGCTGAGGCCAAGGGTGTGACCGCCGAACAAATCATCGATCGTCTCCTCGAGGACGTGAAGCCGCCGAAGAGCGACATCAAGCTGTAGCCCCCGAGGACTCGATGGCTGCCGAGCTGGTTGATTCCTACGATGAGTACGCGCCGCTGCTCGACGCGGTGCGCGGCATTCGCTGGCCCGCGCGCTCGGCCGTACGTGGCGGAATTCCCGGCGCGCACGCTTCGCGCCTCCGGGGGATCTCGGCCGAGTTCACGGAGTACCGACCGTACCGCCAGGGCGATGATCTAAGACGCATAGACTGGAAGCTGTTCGCCCGCAGCGATCGGGCCTATATCCGGCTCTCGAACGACCGCGCCATTCTGCCGACGATGATTGTCCTCGACGCCAGCGCGTCGATGGCGTTTCCTCTGGAGACGAACGCCAAGTGGGCGCTCGCCGCGCAGCTTGGCGTTGGCCTCGGCGCCGTTGCGCGGAACAGCGGTGATCCGGTCGGGCTCGTGATTGCCGGCGAGGAGCCGTTGCTGTTGCCGCCGCGGATGCGGCGGAGCGTGACGCACGACATCATGCGCGCCGTTGCGGCGACGGCGCCTGGTGGTGACGCGCCGCTCTCACCCTCCGTATCGATAGCGGCGCAGACCGGTGGCCGGCTGGTGATAGTGACCGACTTCCTTGGTGACGCCGAGGAGCTGCTGGCGGTCGCGAGCAGGTGGGTGACGGGAGGGAGAGAGGTGCACGCGGTGCATGTCATCGCGCGTGAGGAGATCGGTCCATCTCGGGACGCCGCGACCGTGTCCGATCCTGAAGCCCCGTCAGTGCGTCGCGCTCTCACCGGCGTTACTCGCGACCGATACCTCGAAGCATTCACGGCGTGGCGCGAGCGAATCGCGCACGACTTCTCCGACGCCGGGGTTACTTACGCGACCGCGGTGGTAGGCGAGGAGACACCTGAGCATCTGATACGGCGCGTAACTGCGCTGCGTGGGATGTCGGCAACGGCATGACGTTCCTCGCGCCGGGATTCCTCTACGCGTCGTTTGCCGTCGCGGCTGCGATGGTCGCGCTCCACTTTATCGTGACGCGTCAGCCGCGGGCGGCGATTCTTCCTACCGCGCGGTTCGTTCCCGACACGCAGGCAACCGCTGTCGCGACCGCGCCGCGGCCGACCGATGTGCCGCTGATGCTTCTGCGCGTGCTGCTCATTCTCGCTGCGGGGGCGGGACTGGCCAGACCGGTTCTCACGCCATCGCGCCAGGCAAGCGCGCGAGTCATCCTGGTTGACGTTTCCCGCTCGGCGCGCGACTCGACCGGGATGCGCGACACCGTGCGCTCGCTCTACCGCGAGGGCGACGCGGTGGTGCTATTCGACTCGTCCACGCGATTGCTGTCCGGAGATCCTGGCGATTCGCTCGGCGCCCTGAGGCCCTCGGCGAGGAAAGGAAATGTCAGCGCCGCCTTGATCGCCGCGCTCCGCGCTGGAAGCAGTCTCCGCGATCGAGCTGATAGCATGGAGCTCGTGATCGTTTCGCCATTCGCGAAGGAGGAGCTCGACGCGGCGACTGACACTATCAGAACGATGTGGCCGGGAAGAGCGAGACTCGTGAGAGTCCCTTCATTGGATCAGGGACCACCCGCCGCGCCGGGAGGCCTGGCATTCAGAGGTGACACGAGCGATGCGTTCTCAGTAAGCGCAGAACTGGCGCGAAAGCTCCCAACGGCGCGCAGCGTCGTCGATCGGAGAGACGTGTCGACGGCTCGTCTTGCGACGCCGGCGATCTCAGGAAGCGTTGAATCAGCGCGAGCCGAGGCCGTTGTCGAATGGCCGATGTCCGCTCGACCGCGCGGCGCTGTTCGGCGCGCTGTGGTGGATACGATCGGCGGGGTGATGGCGATGGCGAATCAGGCGATCGTGATCGCCGCTTTTGAGCGCAGATGGTCCTATCCCCCAGACTCGGTGCGCGGCGCCGAAGTGATCGCGCGGTGGGCGGACGGCGACCCGGCGGCGATCGAACGTGCCGATGGTGGGGGGTGTGTCCGATCGATTGCGATTCCCGTAACACCGGTGGGCGATTTCGTCATCAGGACTGAATTCGTCCGCTTCGTCGCGGCGCTATCCGGCGCGTGTGTCGCGCGTACGTCGTTGATCCCCGCGGATCCGGACATCGTCGCAAAGCTGGCGGGGAAGGGCGGACTCGCTCCACGCTCGGCATTCCAGCCGCGCACCGACGTGCGCTCAGATCTGGCGCCGTGGCTCCTGGCGCTCGCGCTGACATTAGCGATCGCCGAGGTGTTCGTCCGGCGTCGAAGTCCGAAGAAAACATCAGTTGACGCAAACGCAGACCGCTCAGCATCGGGCGAGGCGCGCGCCGCATGACGGCGGTCGAGAGAGTTCGGCGCACCCAGAAGGTGCTCGGCGCCGCCTCCGTGATGGAAGCGTTGGCCTGGGGAATTGCCGTGACTCTGGCGATTCTGGCGACGATCTCGTTTTTATCGCTGGCGATTCCGGCTTTGCGGAAGGAGACCGTGGCGCACGGGGCCGCCGCTATCGGAGCAGGTGTCGCGATCGCGAGTTTTCTGCTCTGGCGATCGCGGAACCTGATATCAACGAATCGCGTTGCGTTGTGGATCGAAGAGCGAATACCGGAGCTCCACTATTCTCTCGTGACGGCTTTGGAGCAGCGGGGATCGCCACTCGCCGAGGGGATGGAACGTGCCGTGGCGAGGCAGGACGTTGGGCGGGTGACGATTGCCGCGCTTCGACGCGGGCTCATTGCCGCGGGAGCAGCGCTCGTTGTGGCAGCGCTCCTACTATATGTATCGCCGTCGTCCGCGTTTGGCCGGGTGGGCGGTCTCACTCCGTTCGAACGCTTTGGAGCTGCCCCTGGCATCCCGGCGGCAAGCAGACTACTGGATCTTGAAGTTCGCGTCACGCCACCGTCCTACACCGGTGCCAGAGCGATCACGCTGGACGATCCTTCGTCGGTTTCCGCACTCACCGGCAGCACCATTTCAATCCGCGGAAGAGGCTCACCAGCCGGTGTCACTGCGACCGCCATTGGTCCGGTCAGAGTTTCACGGGCGGACGGAGGATGGATCGCTTCACTCGGGATGCCGGCGAAGCCAGTCGCGCTGACGCTCAGGGATCGCAGCTACGAGCGCATCATCGTTCTCGATCCGCAAGCCGACGCTCCACCCAAAGTCGTGCTCAGGACACCATTGCGCGACACGACGCTTCGCGTGCCGCGTCTGGTGGTTCAGCTCAACGCCGCTGCCTCCGACGACATCGGACTCGTCTCCGGATATTTCGAGTATCTGATCTCGACCGGCTCAGGCGAGGTATTCAAGGCACGGGCGATCAACACGCCGGTTGTCAGCTTTGGCAGCTCGCGCAGTGGGTCGCTGTCGGCGACTCTCGATCTCGCCACGCTCAATCTCAGCGGTGGCGATGTCATATCGATGCGTGCGATCGCTCGCGATGGCAACACTCTGAGCGGGCCGGGGATCGCGACGTCCGATACGCGCACGATCCGAATCGCGCGCCCCGGCGAATACGATTCGATATCGGTGCTCGCGGCGGCACCGATGCCGCTCGACACCTCGGCGATGAGCCAGCGGATGCTGATCGCGATGACGGAGAAGCTCGTTCGCGACCAGCCCAAGCTCACCAGGCAGGAACTGGTGCGGCGCTCGACGGATATCGGCGACCAGGAAGACCGCATTCGGATGAGAGTCCAGGAAATTCTCGAGGGTGAGGCGCACGCGCATGAGGAGGCGCAGCCGGGAGCGCCGCCGCCTTCGCTTGAGGAAGAAGAGCCAGCCGAGGGCGAGAGGGAGCCCGAGCAGCCGGATCTTAGAGTTGCGTACAATGCGCTTTGGGAGGCTGTTCGATCGCTACAGATCGCCGAGCCCGGCCCCGCGTTGCCCCCGATGCGCGTCGCTCTCGCGGCGCTCGACCGCGCGCGTCTCGCCAATCGGCTGTATCTGCGTGGTGTGCCGCCCAGGATCATCG